>NZ_MJKZ01000005.1:0-146484 GCF_002138935.1 Campylobacter sp. P091 | reverse complement strand
GATAAAGCACCTCTCTCAAATGGATTAATCACCTATATTATAGCAGAGTGTGCTTTATTTTTGTATTCACTTTCAAAAGATAAATAGAGGCCTTTCCACTACTATCTAAATGGAAAGACCTCTATTTTTCATATAGGAGCTACTTTTGGGTCAGCCCCTTATTTACAATTAGCTTTTAAGATTAAAATCTATATAAATTCCAAGTTGTTTATCTTCATCATAAAGCTCTAGACGATAATTCATCACCTCTACTACGCAAGAGCTTAGCACAACTGTACCTATGTAGAGATTGCCTTTATTTTCTAAATTTGCTTTTATAGTTCCCATATCCATATTTAAACCATAAATTCTAGCATTGAGATTTTTATATTGACCATTTAGCCCTTCTACTTTAAGCGTAAGCGGCACCATAGCTTCAAGTGGTCTTGGGTAAAAAGAAAATCCAATCTCTTTTTCTTTATAGGATATATTGCAGTTTTGAGTATTTAAATCGCAAGTTATGTTTGAATCAGCAGAGATCTTTTGGGTTTGTTCATCATAAGAATTTATTATAAAAGCAAATAATGCACCAACGATAATAGCACTTAAAACATATAAAATATTTTTCATTATCAATCCTAATCTAAATAATCAATCAATTTTTTATTAATTTTACTAAATTCAAAAATCCTACTAGCTGAGTTATCATCGGCAAATTTTTTCGCATCTTCATAGCTAGCAAATGGTATTAAATCATCACCACTAAAACTTACTATATTGCTGCCAAAAACATAAAATGCCTCTGTAGCTTCGATAAGCTCTTTTGTTTTATAATCTGTAACATACATCTTTTTAAGCGGCACAACCTCTTTTGGTTTGCTTGTATAAAAGTAGTAAAACATCTGTTTGGCTGAGCTAAATAGTACTTTTTTACCATTTTTATATTCTAAAACTGCAATCCAATCAGGATATTTAAAAACATCTATGAATTTAATAGGACAAGTAGAGTTTGTATCCTTAAAAAACTCATTATCTTTTAAATTTGCCCCAAAAACTATTCCGGTAAAAAGAGCTAAAAGTATAAGTTTTTTCATACTAAATCCTTCTTAGAAAACGAAATATATCCAAATATCATGCAAATTATACCAAGTAAAGTTGGATATAGTGCTGAATATATTAAAAAATTAATCTTGCCAAATCCATCTAAAATAAAGTAAGCTGCTGGACCAATTACAGCTAAATTTGGATCAAATAGACTAATTGCTGCGATTCTAAAAACTTGCATAGGGTTTGCTAATGAGATGGAGTAGATGATATTTTCATTTATTGAGCTTTGCATCATTAGGCCTATTAATGCAAGATCTAAAAATGCTAACAAAAATAGCCAAAATAAAAATGAAAATCCAAGCCCAAGTTCGCTACTTTTAATAAGGCTTGAGATTAAAAATCCAAACGATAAAAAGGCAAAAGATAGCACTAAAAGCAATAAGGTGTAATAAAAAAATACTCCCCAAGGAATATCTACATTTTTAAAAATAGCTATAATAAGCGATAAGATAAGAGCTATAAGTATAGGTAAAAAGACTGTAAATGCACGCCCTAAAGCTTTGCCAAAATAGTACTCTTTAAGCGATATTGGAAAACTAAGAAGATACTCTAAAGCCCCAGTTTCTCTATCTGAGTTTATACTTCGCACAGTTGTGATGAGAATAAAGATTGGCAAGATTATTATACAAATTTGAATAAATAGCAAAAGCATTCTAGTAAGTCCACTAAATCCAGCAACTCTGCTATCAACAACTCCTGTTACAAAAAATATCGCAATTAACCCAGCAAAGGTAACTAAATAAAAGAAAAACCATTTTGAAGCAAATGTCTCTTTTATATCAATTTTTGCTATTAGGATTAAATTTTTCACTATTATACCTCGCTATCTTTAATGATATTGCCTAAATCCATCTCAATAACACGATTTACTATGCCTTGGACCTCACTTACTCTGTGAGAGATAAATATAAGGGTGTGAGATTGGAATTTAGATTTTAATATATTTATAAACTTCTCTCTAGCTTGAGGATCGAGATTGGCAGTAGGTTCATCAAAGAGTATAGTCTTTGAATTTCTTGCAAGAGCTAGAGCGATTAAAACCTTTTGCTTCATACCGCCTGAGAGCTTATAAAATGGCTTTTTATACTCTTTTTCATAGCTTAAATCTAGCTCTTTTAAATAGTTAATTATATTATTTAAATCTGTTTGGGTTGAGCTTATAGAGTATTCACATAGTTGAGCAACACTAAGTTTAAGAGGCGGAGGAGTTTGCGGAACGAAACTTAGATATCTTAAAGCATTTTTTCTATCTATAATTGGATTGATATTATCTATGAATATAGAGCCACTATCGCAGATTAACTCACCTAATATTGCCTTCATTAAAGTAGATTTTCCAGCTCCATTTTGTCCCATTATTAGAACTTTTTGACCATCTTGAATATTTAAATTTAAGTTATTTAAAATAATTTGTGAGCCAAATTTTTTAGTTAAGTTTTCTATTTTTATCAATATCAATCCTTATAAAAGCTTTTTAAGCCTATTTTCGTAATTTAAAGCATCTTGATGGCACACATCGATACATCTACCACACATAGTGCAATCTCCGCTTATTATACTAAATTTCTCTCCTGGAACATCTTTATTTTTAGACTTTGTAATTTCTAGAACTTTTGGGACAATGCAAACATCCATACATACAGCACAGTGATCGCATTTTTCTTTATTCCAGCTAACTTTTATAGCTCTAAATTTAGATAATAATGAATATAATGTTCCAATAGGACAAACATATCTACACCAAAATCTTCTACTAAAGAATACTTCAGCTAAAAATACCAAAACAGCCCACCAAATTGCAGCACTATATCCATATATGATGAATCTTGATACTATACCTACAACATTAAAAATCTCAAATATTAAATATCCACTCACTAAGCTTAAAATCCAAAAAATTATCAAAAATATATATCTGATTTTTGTATCAAATTCTCTTTTTTTGATTATTTTTTTGCTAACTAATTTAGCATTTAATCTCTCAGCAAATTCGCCAAAAAAATTATATGGACAGACCCACGAACAAAAAGCACGCCCAGCAAAAAGCATATAAAAAGCCAAAATAGTAAAAGCCCCAATGAGTAGATTTACAGGTAATTCTGCTCTACTAAGGATAATTTGTGTGGTTATAAATGGATCAGCTAAGTGAAAGCCTAGCATTCTAGACCCAGTAATATCACCTTCAATGACTTGAATATCTGCTACAAATGAAAGCACAAACAAAAGATGAATCAAAATCATCGTAAAATATCGGTAAAACCTTATGCTAGGACGCTTTTTGCCATCTTTTGTTGTGGTTATAAAAGTAGAGAAAAAACTAGCACTTGCTACTGTTTGGCGACCTTGATATTTATTCATGATATTTATTTAAATTTAGATATCTCTTCAGCTAGAATTGTTAAATTCTCATCGCTGACATTATCTAAAAGTCCTTCCATTAAACTATTTGGTATTTTACCAGCTTTATACTCATTTAATCTAGCTAGAATAGCTTCTTTGCTTTTTCCAATAATTGATGGAGCTAAGATTCCAGAGCCATCTTTAGCATGGCATGGTGCGCAACTTTGTAAATATATCTTGCTTACTCCATCGCTGCTTAGAGATACGCTTTGTTTTAACTCTTTAATTTTATTCAACTCATCGCTTGTTTGAAACTCACTTGAATTGCTAGTAGTTTGCGTAACTGGCTTTGGTTCATTTTTTACTGGTTCTTGTGTTGCTTGAGTTGAGCTATCAGAGCTAAACAACATAAAAAGCATTAAAACAACAATTAAACCGCCCAAAAATAGAGCTATTACTTTGCCTATATTCATTTTTTACTCCTAAATTGTTCATTGAATTGGCTAATTTCATTGGCAATATCTGCCACCTCTTTATCATCCATTGATTTTACAAGATCTGCCATTAATATATTGACTTTTGTTTTAGTGCGATATGCAATTATCATATCATATATCTGCTCGCTTGTCTTATCTAATAGCGATGGACCAATGATTCCATTGGCATAATCATCATGGCAGGCTGAACATTTGGTAATGAAATTTTTACTTAATTGGCCTTTTAGCAAGGCTTTATTTATACTTTGAAGTGGTGGCCTAGTAAAGGCAATAGCGCCGATAGATTTTGTAGTTTCGTTTGATTCGCCAATGCCAAATTTAATATTTTTCTTTCCATCTATATCATATACTACCCATTCATCAGATTTTGTTTGATTAGCACTGCTGCCTTTTTTGATTGTAATTGAGTTTGCAGTAGCTGTTTTGTTTGACTCTTGTGGATCATTTTTAGAATTTGTTTGATTTGAACATCCTAGAAATATTATTGCACTTAGTATAATTGTAATTGACTTTTTCATTTTGATTCCTCATAAATTTCGTTATAGCTTTTTTGTGGTAAGATTTCAATCACTCCAGCAAAGCATACCTCTTGACAAACTCCACATCCTACGCAATTTGACTCTATTTTTACAACCTTTTTTTCATTTAGTTGTATAAAACTTATAGCCTCATCAACTGGACAAGAATTTACACATAATGAGCAGCTTTTATCAATATTATCTTCTATAATCTTTTTAGCATCGCTCTCTCTTTGGTTATAGGTTTGGCGATTTAGTAGGATACTAATATCATCTTGACTTACATTTTTATTTAGCGTTGCATAGCATTTTTGTATATCTCTTACTACAGCAACTCCCATTTTAACATCTTTTATAGAGTTTATACTATGGTCTAGTGCGCCACTAGGACAGGCTAATACACAAGGAAATAAATCACATAGATAGCAGCCTCTTTTGCTTGGATTGATATATGCTGAGGCTAAATTTATCCCATCATCAAGCCCCAAAAGTTCAATGCTATGATATGGACAGACTTGAACGCACTGGCCACATTTGATGCATAAAGATTCAAAATTCTTAACACTTCCTGGTGGTCTAAGGTGTAGTTTTGGTTCATAGAATTTATTTATTAAAACTCCACTACCAGCAGCGCATCCAATCGCAGCAATGCTAAAAATGCTAAACTCTCTTCTATTCATGATATGGCTCCATATGCGGACTTGTATCTGTGATTAATAGCTCTGGTTCAGAAAATGGGGCGAGTTTAGAGATGAAGTTTAAAATACTCATAATTGCACTTCCATAAAATAGCCTTAAATTTGGATAGTATTGCCAAAGTGAATCAAGATAGGTAAAATTCTTATACTCTATATCGCCAATTCCATCTTTATCTCTATCAAATCCAGCATAATCATCAAAGTAATTATTACTCCACTCATTTATATCAATTTTAGAACCAGGTGTATCGTTGATAGCAATCTCCATATTACCTATAAAGTCATTACGATTAAATATGCTTTTATGCTGAGTAGCATGGAATTGAACTCCAACTGTGTTGTATAGTATCTGATTATTTTCATAAACATTTGTAGTGCCTGGTTGAAACGGAGATTGGTCTAGGTATAATCCTCTAGCATTATAGGCTAATATATTATCTTGTATTATAAAATCACTAGTATCTTTCATACCAATACCAACTCCAAAGGCACCAGTAGAGTTTAAAACTTGATTTTTTCTAGCAGTTGTTCCTGAAGAGAACATAAAAAATATACCAACAGAGTTGTATTTAAATATATTTTCTTCAACTAAATTCTTTCCAGCATACATAAAGTGTAGTGAATATCTGCCATACTCGCCATAATTTTTGCGAATTTGGTTATTGCTAGAATACCATACTACCATATCTCTGCTCTTGCTTAGATGGTTGTTTTGTACTATATTGTCATGGCTATACCATAGGCGAATTCCATCACCTCTAAGTCCTAAATCAACAGGCTTTGAAGTGATAAAATTATCAATTATTTTAGATCCGTTACACTGCTTGAAATTTACTCCAAAAAGCGAATTTTTGATAGCATTGTTGATAATCTCAACCCCACTAGCGCTATCACAACTTATAGCTGAATCAATAGTAGTGTGAGAATTACCGCTATTTTCAATGGTTAAATTTAATAGCTTCACATTTGAGCTATTGATTTTTATCACATCGCCTTTTCCATCGCCTTTAATGATAGCGCTTCTATCTTTTCCATCAATGGTAATTGGCTTATTTATAATGATATTACCACTATAAACTCCACTGCTAAGCTCTATTATATCTCCACTACTTGCACTATCTATAGCATTTTGTAAGTCATTTCCAAAAGTAAAGCTATATAGCAGAGCTATTAAGCAGAGTTTTTTCACGCATTTTCCTTAAGATATTTATTTTTAGAAAATATTGCTAAAATTGATAAAACGCTCATAGTAATCATAACCCAAAATCCTATGGTAGGATATGAATGGGTGGTAAATTGTGCCACTTTGCCATCACCTAGAGCTGTTGGCATAAATGGTTTAATCTTAAATGCGCCCCATTCTTGCATATTATGACCATACCAGTATAGCCAGCCAGCAAATGCACTCATAAATAGTACTGGAGCGATAATTGTAGGGATTAGTAATAGCGAATTTCCTTTACCGTTATAGTATAGATATAGCAACATAAAGATAGTTGCAATAAGCAAATAGTATGGTGCGATTGCTCTTTCTACATTGCCACCATGCTCCATAGGATACATACCTATATAGTGATTTATAGTATTCATTTCATGCACATCACCACTATAACCATCTACATGAAAATATACTGGAATTCCATCTGGAAAGGCCTCTTTAGGATAATTAGGAGCCTCTAAAGATACATACCATATAGGAAGGCTTGGCACTCCAATTTCAGATCTTGTTTCTATCATTTTTGCTAAATCATTTCTAACTTCTGGTGCCATTAGATGATTTTTATATTGAATTTTAGTGTAGAGATTATATATTGGGTATACATAGCTTGGAATCTCAGCACCATTTTTAATCTTATTGGCTACACCATGATATGCAATTACAGGGATAGTAAATCCCACAGTCATTAAAATTAGAGCTAGTATGGTATAGAGTTGATACCTTTTCATTTTTACTCCTTTAATTAAATTTACTATCAGTCCATCTGGGCGGATAGTAAATTTAATTAATGAGGCGGAATCTCCGCCCCATTTGCTAAATTTTAATACAATCCAGCATTTTCATCGATCCATTTTAGATACTCAATTATATCTTTGATCTCTTGGTCAGTCATATGTTGATTTGGCATTCTTAGATTAAAGAAGTTAATCATAGCTTTAACATAATCTTCTTCATATTTGCTAGCTGGATCTTTAATAAAATCAAACACCCATTGTTCGGCATTTTCATGTCTTAGAAGAACACCGGTTAAATCTGGACCTGAGCTTACTTGACCGATAACATGGCAACCATTACATCCACCTTTTAAATAAGCTTCTTCACCACGAGCTTGCACAGCTGTCATAGGTGTAGCAAGGGCTTTTGTTAGGTTGTTTTTAGCTCTTAGACCAACATCAGCAGTTTTAACCATATATTGCCATACTTGATACTCCCAAAGAATAGCACCATTGACATCGCCTTTTTTATAGGCTTCATCAGCTTTTGCTTTTACTTCAGGAATTTTGCTATATTGATCTAGTGCATCTTCAACAAGTTGTTTGACTTTTGGATATTTCTCAAAGTGTTTCTCTTTTAAGAATTTAACAACGCTTTGGATAACATCATCAGTTGCTTTATTTGTAGCGATTACTTTTTTGTATTCAGCTTCTAATTGAGCTGGGCTTAACTCTTTTAGTTTTGCTTTTTTGACTGATTCATATTTTTTCTTAGGATCTTTTACATATAGATATCCCATCATCTCTAGATGCAAAGCAGAACAAAACTCAGTACAATAGTAAGGGAATACGCCTTCCATATCAGCTTTGAAATTCACGCTTGCAGTTTTACCAGGCTCTATAGATGCATGAACATTATATAAGTCAATTGCAAAGCCGTGAGTCTCATCTTGAGCTCTTTCTAAGTTAGTTAGATAGATAGTAACATTATCATCTTTATTTACTTCTATATGCTCAGGATTTATATGGCTTCTAACAAGAGTAGCATATACAGTTACATTTTTACCATTTCTCTCGACTCTCTCTTGACCGGCTAGAGTCATACCGACTGATTGCTCGCCTGTTCTTGAGTTAGTTCCCATTTTATAAGTCATTGCAGGTTTTAATTTACTAGCTGCAATTGAGATAACATCATGAGGTTCACCAAGAGGAATTGGCATATCATAGATTAGCTCCATTTTTGCACCAGTTATATCGATTAATTGGTGATTTTGTGGATGAAGTGGGCCTACTGGATTAAATCTATCAATTGATAATTTATCAAGAGCTAAAGCATATTTGCCAACAGGTTTAGCTGATTTACCTTCCATAGTATCAAGGTGGCCGATATTGTAATGGACATTTACTCTATCTAGAGTTTTTAACTTTTTATAATCCCATTTTACAATTTGGCTATCTACATATAGTGAGGTATAAACCACGCCATCTTTAGAATCAAAAGAGTTGTGAAGTGGTCCAAGGCCTAGTTCTACTTGACCATGCAAAGATTTTTGCATATCTAAAATCGGAATTCCAAAAGGATCTTTACCTGCAAATTCTTTTTTATCTATTAAAGCTTTTATTTTTCTAAAGTCATATACGCTAGCGTGAGTATCTAGCTTGCCGCCTACTAGGATATATCTACCATCAGGGCTTACATCTACACCATGTGGAGATTTTGGTTCTGGAACTAAAAATAGTGCATTATTAGCTACAGCTACACTAATAGGAATAACCCTGTGATTGTTGATTATTTTGTAGTTTTTAGGATCTTTTGCTAGTTTTTCTAGAATTTGCCAGTTATACATATGCATGTAGTCAGTATCATTTCTACTCATACCAGCTTCAAATGGAGGAAGACCCTTTTCTATACCACCTGTATACATCTCTGAGTTAAAGCTATTTGTAAATGCCCAACCCATTGATTCACCCTTACCAGCGTCACTTAAGTCTTGCATATATGGAGGAAGCTCAAGTGAAAATGAAGCTTTTTCATCAATTTTACCTTTTGGATAATCAAATTTCCAAAATGTAATCGCACCTCTATATACAGACTCGTACTCTTCGATTGGATGATAATTATTATCTAATGGAGCTGCGTATTGGCTAGCTTCGATTACATACTCTGTATTTGGAGTAACAAAACTTCCACCGTGTTCGCTTTTCATGATTGGATTTACCACGATTTGAGTGGTTTCAAAATCATGAAGATTGATTACAGCTGTTCTTGGGTTTGCTTTATCGTTGATAAATAGATAATCGCCCACATATTCGCCATTTTTTTCAGTGAAATTTGGGTGGTGAGTATCACCCCATGTGATTTCCTTGCCTCTAATAGCACCGCCTTTTAATACAGCCTTACTCTCGCTATCATAGCCATAACCTTGCCATGGCTCTGGAGTAAATACACCTATATATTTGTAAATTCTCATAGATGGGACGCCATATACGATTACTTGGCCACTTTGACCGCCAGAACTAAAGACGATATACTCATCTTTGCGACCACTTGGTTGATATGTTTTAGCTGCTGCTAAGACATCTTTTTCACTCAAGTTTCGCTCTTTCATGATAGTTTCAAGCTCACTAGCACCAAAAAGGCTAGATAAGCCTAAGCATAAGCCAGCGCCAAGCACTAATGGCTTTTTGATAAAACTATACATAAAGCTCTCCTTTTATAAAATTTGTATCAATTACTCAATACCAAAATTACAAGAAAAAATAGCACTATTCCATAGTGCAACTTGGCTATTTTTACTAATAAATATATCCAAAATTGAATCATAGCCGATTTTTGTACTATTTTTTAAATTTAAATTAAAATCATAAATATATAAATTTGAATCCCAATCGCCAATATAAATATTATCTTCATAAATTTTTATTGTGCTTATTTGGTTGTTTGAGATTTTATAAATTTTATCTTTATAGATTATATTGCCATCTATTAGTCCTATGATTAGTTCTTGATTTAAATCTATCATTGCAGTTGGTAAATTTGATGTTTGCATAATTTTGTTGATTGTTATCGTATCTAATTCAACTTTATATATATTTCTATCAAAACTAGCGATATAAAGAGCGTTGTCAATTATATGTGTAGCAGTTATCTTTGAGTTTAGGTTTAAATTTGATTTTTTATATATATTATTAATTGTATCATAGATTATTAAAGTCGCATTGCCAAGAGTAAATATAATCTTATCTTTGATAAAATTTATAGATGTAATGCCATCTATTATATTGGTTTTTGTCGGGTCAATTAGAATTGATTTAACCCCTTTTGGGTTAATTTGTATAGCATAGCCACTATCTAGGCCAATTATAAGATTTAGATTATTAAATTTAATTACATTGATTTTATCAGATTTTATATCTATTTGAGATAGGATTTTGTATGTTTTAAGATCTGCTATATATAAATTTTTTAGATTACTATATGCTATTTGTGTTTGGCTAACATCTACGCTATTTATATCATTACTAGGTTTTTGCACTAGTTGGCACTTTGCAAAGCCTATTATAACAAATACAAAGATACAAAGTAAAATTTTCATATCTTAATCTTTCCATGCTTATTAATTTTTATAATGTTAATATAAATTATGTAATTCATAATTATATCATATTTTTTTCTAAATGATTATTGAAATTATCAAATTTTATTAATTAAATTTGTATATTTATTACAATATGTAATTTATAAATATTAAAATTATGTTGATAATAATTTTGGATTTAAAAAGTGTATTAAATTTAGATGAGGTAGCTAGGCGAATTCGCCTAGCTAAAAGGATTATAAGCTTAGTCCAAATACTGTAGTTGCAAGGAATACAACTGTTAGTGTGATTAGGAATACACCTATTATATTTAACCATAAACCAGCTTTGATCATATTGCTGATTTTGACATAGCCAGAACCATAGGCAATAGCATTTGGCGGAGTAGCTACTGGTAACATAAATGCACAAGTAGCAGCAAGAGCAACTGGAACTGTAAATAGCATTATATTTTGTCCTTCGTATCCTAAACCGATCGCCACACCAGCAATTACTGGTAAGAACGCTGCTGCGGTAGCTGTGTTTGATGTGATCTCTGTTAAGAATATAACAAGAGCTGTAACAATTAATATAATTAATATAATTGGCATAAATCCAAGGGCTGATACTTGATTTCCAATCCATAAGCTAAGACCAGTTTTACTAAATTGAGCTGAAAGCGCTAGACCACCACCAAATAAGATTAAGATATCCCACGGCAATTTTTTGGCCGTATTCCAATCTATCAATCTCTCATGATTTGAATTTGCTGGAATTATAAAGAGCAACACAGCAACACTCATAGCAATAACAGAATCCAAACTAGCGACTTTAATTCCATAGTGTTTAAATATAAATCCAAGGAATATCCAACAAAGCGCAGCCAAGACAAACACGCCACCTACTAGCCACTCAGCTCTACTCATTGAACCTAGTTTTTTGTATTCTGCATGAATAACCTCTCTACCGCCTGGAATCTCATTAATTTCAGGTTTAAATAATACATAAACCAAAAGCGCCCAACAAGCAATCAGCATAATAATAGATAGAGGAACACCCATCAACATCCATTCGCCAAAGCCAATTTCGATACCAAATTCATTTTTCATATGAGCTACTAAAAGTGCATTTGGCGGAGTGCCGATAATAGTGCCAAGAGAGCCAACAGATGCAGCATAAGCTATACCAAGCATTAAAGCAATACCGAAATTTGAAGTATAGGCTGCGGTTTTGTCTTTGATTTCGCTTACTACATCTTTTCCTTTATGGATAACAGCACTTGCAAATCCGCCTTGAGTGCCTTTGCGGCTTACTTCATCAAGGTGTTTTAAATCGCCTTCTACTGTGCCATCTTCTTTACCGGTTAATTTACTTACTAAATGAAGAACAGAAAGACCAACTGGAAGCATCATAACAGCAGTTGCGGTATTGCTAACCCACATAGACATAAAGCCAGTAGCTATCATAAATCCAGCCACAAGGCGTTTAGGGCTAGTACCTACTAAAAGTACAATGCCAAGAGCAATACGAGTATGTAGATTCCATTTTTGCATAGCAAGGGCTAAAACGAAACCACCCATGAATAGATATATAGTATCACTTGCGTATGGAGCGGCGGCGTTTTTGAATGTATCAACACCAAGAATAGGGAATAAAACCATTGGAAGAAGAGCCGTAGCAGGAAGTGCGATAGCCTCAGTCATCCACCATATACCCATTAAAACAGCCACAGCGGCAACTATGGGAAGAGCATTTACATTGAGTGTTTTGCCATTTGCAGCTGCTAAGGCTATCTCACCAGCATTGCTAGGCATTATGTAGTAAACAAGCATAGCAGCTATAACACCACCGATTAAGCCGATGATTTGTACAGCATTTGTCTGCTTGTCAACAGGGATGTTTGGATTAGACATCTGTTAACCTTTATTATGAAATTATTTAAAATTGCATTATATCAGCAATATCTCAAATTTAATAAATTTAAACCTAAATTTAGGAAAAAATTTATAAAAATGTGTAATTTAGTAACACTTTATTATAATTTTGATTTAAAATTTTATTTCAAGCTATATTTAAATTTAATAATTATTGGCCCAAATTTAATTAAATAGAAATTAATAACTATTATCATTTACAGAATATTTACTTCTTAGAGCTAATATTTCACTATTAAAATTAAATTTTAGGAGAAAATGATGAGAAAGATTATCATTGCTGCACTACTTGGTGCTACGACTTTGGTATCAGCTGAACTCAATATATATTCAGCTAGACACTATGATGCTGACTTTGAGATATATAAAAAATTTGAGGCTCAAACTGGTATTAAGATAAATCACACAACTGCAAGAGCGCCTGAGCTAATTAAAAGATTGCAATTAGAAGGCAAGAATTCTCCAGCAGATATATTTATAACTGCCGATGTTTCAAATTTGACTGAGGCTAAAAATGCAAATGTATTATCCCCAGTAGATTCTAAATTTCTAAAAGATACAATAGCTCCAAATTTAAGAGATAAAGATGATATGTGGTTTGCTATTACTAAAAGAGCAAGAATTATCGCATATGATAAAAATGCTAAAATCGATCCAAATTTAGTAAAAAATTATGAAGATTTAGCAAAACCTGAACTAAAAGGTAAAATCTTAGTAAGAAGCGCTACAGCTCCATACTCTAAAACTTTACTTGCTTCAATTATTGCAAATGATGGCAAAGAAGAGGCTAAAAAATGGGCTAAAGGAGTATTGGATAATTTAGCAATGCCTCCAAAAGGTGGCGATAGAGACCAAGCTAGACAGATGGTATCTGGCGTAGCTCCATATGCTGTTATGAATACTTATTATATAGGACTTCTAAGAACATCTAAAAATCCAAAAGATGTAGAAGTAGGTAACTCAATTGGTATAATATTCCCAAATCAAGATGGCCGTGGTGCGCATATTAATGTGAGCGGAATTGCTATGACAGCATCAAGTAAAAACCAAGAAGCAGCTAAGAAATTTATGGAGTTTATGCTAAGCAAAGAGGTTCAAACAATGCTAACAAATATCAACTATGAGTATCCAGCAAGAAGTGATGTAGAACCTTCAGATGTAGTTAAATCATTTGGTAAATTTAAAGAAGATAGCATAGAAGTATCAAAAATCGCAGATAATGTAAAAGATGCAGTGCTTATCTATGATGAAGTAGGATTTAGATGAGAGATAAAACAAAAGCTATAAAGATCCTTGGGCTTTTTATAGCTTTTTTAGTTGTTGTTCCTGTTATTAGTATTTTTATTGAATTTGGCTCATATCTATTTGAGGCTTTTGCTAGTAGTGATGAGTCAAGACTAGCTCAAATTAGTGGAAATTTAAGTCACTTTTTTGAGTTTTTATTTTTTAGATTTGTTAAAGATACATTTATAGTGGCCTTTTTTGTGCTAATAATTTGTTATATTTTGGGTGTTTCTACGGCTTATTTGGTTAGTAATTATAATTTTTATTTTTGTAAAATTTTAGAAAATTTACTAATTTTACCGCTTGCTATTCCGGCTTATATTTTGGCTTTTGTTTATGTTGGAATTATGGATTATGGAGCCGAGTTTGAAAGTATATTTGGCTTTAGAATTGATATTTTTAATATTTATGGTGTTATTTTTGTGCTTAGTGTATCTTTATATCCATATGTATATTTATTTGCCAAGTCAGCTTTTAAGAGCGAATCAATGGCTATTTATGAAGTGGGAAAAATCCATGGATATAGCGAATTTAAGATATTTTATAAAGTTAGCATTAAGATAGCTATGCCAAGCATTATAGCTGGGCTTATGCTTGTGCTTATGGAGGTTTTGAGCGATTATGGAGCTAGTGCGTATCTTGGGGTAGATACATTTAGTGCAGGGATTTTTAAAACTTGGTATGATCTTGGAGATCCATACTCATCAAGTGCGCTTTCAGCAATTTTAATGCTTTGTGTTTTTGCTCTTATGTATGTAGAGTATAAAGAGCGTCAAAAGAGCAAATTTAGCTTTAATCAAGATATTAGTGAGTTTATTCAAAAAAGAGATCTTAGCAAATTTAAATCCATAATAGCAACTCTATATTGTTTTATAATATTATTTATAGGATTTATATTGCCATTTATATGGCTTGGATATTGGGGGCTTAAAGATTATAAGCTTTTTGAAATTGATTTTTATATTTTGAGTTTAAATTCGCTTATTTTAGCTGGAATTACTGGGCTTGTTACTACTATTTTGGCATTTATTTTGTGTTTTGTAGCTAGAATTAGCAAAGGTGGAAAATTTGGCTTTTGGATACTTAAGGCTAGTTCAGTAGGATATGCTATTCCAGGGGCTGCTATTGGTGTAAGTCTTATGATAGCAGCTGCATTTATAGGCGAGATTTTTAATGTGGCAATTTTAGGAATATCATTTAGCGTTTTAATTTTTGCCTATGTAGTTAGATTTTTAGCTACTGCTATATACTCTATTGATGGTGGTTTTGCTAAAATTCATACTTCTATTGATGAGGCTGGATATATGCTACGCCCAAGCTATTTTATATTAATGATAAAGCTATATATGCCGCTATTAAAGCAGTTTTTCTTACTCTCGTTTTTAGTTGTATTTATAGACACTATTAAGGAGTTACCACTTACTCGTATGTTATCGCCATTTAGTTTTGAGACATTGAGCGTTAAGGCGTTTTGGTACGCTACTGATGAGAGAATTTATGATAGTGCATTACCATCTTTAATGATAGTGGTGTTATCGTTATTTGTATTGATTTTTACCCATATATTTATAAAGGCAAAACGTGCTAGAAATTAGAAATTTGCATAAAAAATTTGGTCAAAATGAGGTTTTAAAAGGGATTGATTTAAGTCTTAAAAGTAATGAAATTTTATCTATTTTAGGTAGTAGTGGAAGTGGAAAAAGTACGCTTTTAAGATGTATTGCTAAATTAGAAAATAGTCAATACGATGAGTTAAGATGTGGATCAAATGTTGGATTTATGTTTCAAAATTATGCTCTTTTTCCTCATCTTAGCGTATATGATAATATCGCTTTTGCTTTAAATAAACTAAGCAAAAAAGAAGCAGATAATAAAATAAATGAGCTTTTGACTAAATTTGGCATACAAGGACTAAAGGATAAAAAGCCAGATCAAATCTCAGGAGGACAAGCTCAAAGAGTTGCATTTGCTAGAGCGATTGCTGCTGGTGCTAAATTACTACTTTTAGATGAGCCGTTTTCAAATTTAGATCAAGGATTAAAGCAAGCTTTAAGAGTAGAATTAAAAGAGATGATTCAAAAAGAGGGCTTATCTGCCATTGTTGTTACTCATGATATTGATGATGCTTATTATTTAAGCGATAAAATAGCCTTAATTGATGGTGGTAAAATTTTAGATATCGGTACTCCAAATAAGCTTTTTTATAGTGTAAAAGATGAAAAAAGCGCTCAAATGCTAGGTGGATTGAACTATATACACAGCGATTTAACATCTCAAGATAAGTTTTTTGATTGGATTAAGTCTCGCAATAATATATTTGCTTATTCAGAAATTTATATGGGTGGAGAGTTTGAAGCAAATGTAATAAGCAAGAGTTTTATCGGACTATTTTATAAGATTGAATTAGAATATAAAGGTATTAGATTTTACACACTTTGGCCATCTTGTTTAGAAATTTCAAATAGTGTTAAATTTGGATTTTATAATTAGACAAATATCTTATTATTAAATTTTAGATATAATCCAAGATTTTATTTAAAATATGGATTAAAGATGAATGAAATGATTAAGATTAGAGGTGCTAAAGAGCATAATCTAAAAAATATTAACCTAGATATTCCAAAAAATAAATTAGTGGTATTTACTGGTCTTAGTGGAAGTGGTAAGAGTACGCTTGCATTTGATACTTTATATGCTGAGGGTCAAAGACGATATATAGAATCTCTCTCAAGCTATGCTAGACAATTTCTTGATAGAGTTGGCAAGCCAGATGTCGATCATATCGAAGGATTAACCCCAGCTATAGCAATTGATCAAAAAAGCACTAGTAAAAACCCTCGCTCTACAGTTGGAACGATTACTGAAATTTATGATTATCTAAGACTTTTATATGCTAGAATAGGTATTCAGCACTGCCCCAAATGCGATCAAGTAGTATCTCAAATGAGTGCAAGTGATATTATAGATCAAATTCTTAAACTCCCAAATGGTGCTAAAATCACAATTCTTTCACCTATTGTAAGAGAGAAAAAAGGTAGCTTTGCTGATACATTAGAGAGTCTTGCAAATAAGGGCTTTATAAGAGCGATGATAGATGGCGTGATGGTGCGATTAGATGAAGAGATAGAACTATCAAAGACCAAAAAGCATACTATAAAAGCTGTTATAGATAGAGTTGTAGTAAATGAAGAAAATAGTGCAAGAATTGCAGATGATGTTCAAAAAGGGCTTTATGAAAGTTTTGGTGAGTTAGAAATTGAAATTTTAAATGCTGATGAGATAGGGCTAGAGAGTTCTCATATTCACTTTAGCGAACACAATGCTTGTTTTAATTGCAAAATTAGCTTTAATACACTTGAGCCACTTAGTTTTAGTTTTAACTCGCCTAAGGGGGCATGTCCTAGCTGTGATGGGCTAGGGATTCGATTTAGCTTGGATTTAAATAAGATAATAGATGATAGCTTAAGCATTGAAGATGGTGCTGTTAAGGTAATGTATGGATTTAATAAGAGCTATTATTATAAATTTATAATGGCATTTTGCGAACAAAATGATATCAGTGTGAAAACACCATATTGCCAACTCGATGAAGATGCTAAAAGGTTAATACTATATGGCAATGCAAAAAGTATTGATTTTTTATGGAAACGACATAGGATTAATAAGCATTTTGAAGGGGTTTTGAAAGTTGCTTATGAAATTTTAAAAGATGATAAAGATTTTAGCGAGTATATGACTGAAAAAGTTTGTGAAAGCTGTAAAGGTAATAGGCTATGTAGCGATAGTTTGGCTGTTAAAGTAGCGTCTAAATCAATAGGCGATATTATTAACATGAGCATAGAAAACGCTACTAAATTTTTTAGTAATAATGATAGATTTGCTCACCTAAATCCTCAACAAACTCTAATAGCTACTCCAATTTTAAAAGAGATAAATGAAAGGCTATTTTTCTTATATGATGTAGGGCTTGGATATATTAGCCTTGGTAGGGATGCTAGAACTATCAGTGGTGGCGAGGCGCAGCGTATTAGGATCGCTAGTCAGATAGGAAGCGGGCTAAGTGGGGTTATGTATGTATTAGATGAGCCTAGTATTGGATTGCATGAAAGAGATACTCTAAAGCTGATTAAAACCTTGCGAAATTTGCAAGAAAAAGGCAATACAGTAATTGTAGTAGAGCATGATAAAAAGACTATTGAAGCTGCTGATTATATAGTAGATATTGGCCCTGGAGCTGGAATTTATGGTGGTAATGTAGTTTTTAATGGTACATATAAAGAGTTATTAGCAAGTCAAACTCAAACAGCAAAATATTTAAATGGTCAAAAAGATATTAATTACTATCAAGGCAGAAAACAAAAACAGTGGCTAAGCTTAAGTGGAGTAACTATAAACAATATATCAAATTTAAGCGTTAAATTTCCACTTAGTAATCTTGTAGGTGTAACTGGAGTAAGTGGTAGCGGCAAGAGTTCGCTAGTGCTTAAAGCTCTTTTGCCAGCAGCTGAGATAGAACTAAATCGTGCTAAAAAATTTCAAGCTTTAAAGGGTGTTAAAATAGAAGGCTTAGATCAGCTAGATAAGGTTATCTATTTAGACCAAAGTCCAATAGGCAGAACTCCACGCTCCAATCCAGCTACATATACAGGCGTGATGGATGAGATAAGAGCGTTATTTGCAGCGACTAAAGAGGCTCAGATTAGAGGGTATAAAATCGGACGCTTTAGCTTTAATGTCAAAGGCGGTAGATGCGAAAAATGTAGCGGTGAGGGCGAGATAAAGGTTGAGATGCACTTTTTACCTGATATTAATGTAATATGTGATGTATGTAAAGGTACTCGCTATAATGCTCAAACTTTAGAGATAAGATATAAAGGCAAAAACATATCTGAAGTATTGGCTATGAGCGCTGATGAAGCGTTGGAGTTTTTTGCTAAGGTTCCTAAAATTTATGCTAAGCTTAGCACTATTTGCTCAGTCGGTCTTGGCTATCTTACTTTGGGTCAGTCAGCTACTACTTTAAGTGGTGGTGAAGCTCAACGGATTAAACTAGCAAAAGAACTTAGTCGTACCGATACTGGCTCTACTCTTTATATCTTAGATGAGCCTACAACTGGATTGCATTTTGCTGATGTTGATAGACTTACTGGAGTTTTACACCATTTGGTTGAATTGGGAAATTCAGTTATAGTAATAGAGCATAATTTAGATGTGATTAAAAATTGTGATTATATTATAGATATGGGGCCTGAAGGTGGAGCAGGTGGTGGCAAGGTAATTGCTAAGGGTAGTCCAATAGAGTTAGCTAAAGGATATAAAAAGAGTGGTTCTCATACTGGTAAATTTTTAGCTTTAGAGCTTAAGATAGAATAAAATTAATTTTTAATTCATAGTAAAAGAATTCGGCTAGACCGAATTCTTTATTTTAAAGATCACCAAAGAGTGCTTTTAGATTTTTTAGACCCTCTTCGTTGTTGATTTGACCCACTGGTGTGGCATTTGTCAATTCTTCTAGTTCAATCTCATATTTAGTTAACATACTTGCTAGTCTAATATTTATACCGCTTGCTCCAATTGCTTTTGATTTTTGTTCAGGTACTAGTGATACTATAGCCTTTTGTCCATCTATTTTTACAGAGCTTACTATAGCAGGAGCTAAAGCGCGTGCTACAAAAATAGCTGGTTCATTACTATACTCAATAGCGTCTATATTTTCACCATTTAACTCATTACTTACAGCATTGATTCTTACGCCTTTTATACCTACTGTTGCACCAACTGCATCGATATTTGGGGTAGTAGAATATAAAGCAATTTTAGCTTTTTTACCTGGTATTCTAGCGCTATTTTGAATGATTACACCACCATCTTTAATCTCAGGAACTTCAGCTTTTAAAAGCGCTTCAAGAAATTTAGGTGATGTACGAGAGAGTTCAACTTTTATACCATCTTTTTTATCTAGCCTTACGCTTTTAATAACACATTTTACAACATCACCAATTTTAAATTTTTCATCTTTAATACGATTTTTCATGCTCATTACAGCTCTGATCTCATCAATTTCGATGAATGTATTTTCTTCAGAATCAACTCGTGTAACTGAACCAAAAACAAGTGAGCCAATCTTTGCATTATACTTTTCAAAAATTTTCTCTTCTATTAGGCGTTGGATATGATACTCTATCTCACGGCTAAGCGTTCCAGCAGCTGTGCGACCTAGATCTTCTATATTTATTTCATAGTTTAGACTATCGCCTATTTCAAGGCTTTTATCAAATTCATGAGCTTTATCAAGGCTGATAAAATGCTCATTATCTAGGCGTTCATCATCATTATTAACAACTAGAATTTTTTGATATAGAGTGATATTTTTAGTTGTTGGATTAATTAGTGCTTCATATTCGCACTCTGAACCATATAGTTTTTTAGCAGCTGATTCAAAGGCCTTTAAGATTCTGGCTTTTACATCATCAATGTTTAAATTTTTTTCATTAGCTATTGACTCGATTATATCTAATATTCTCTCCATAAAGTTGCCTTTTGTGATTAATTTGTCAAAATAATAAATTATTGAGATTTAAAATTTGCAAGCCCGTTATTTTATCTTATATTAGCTTTTATAATCTTTAAATATATTTATACTATATAATTTAAACGAAATTTTATAGCAAATTTGATATACTAGTAAGTTAAAATCACTCAAAAAGGGATAAAAAATGGAGTTAAAATTAGCTAGAGCTGAGTTAGATGCAAAACCAAAAACAATTAGTCTAGAAAAGATCGAGAGTGCTGCGCTAAAAGATGGTGGAAAGATATTCTATTTTGATCGTGATAACTCACATAAGCAGCTTATTGCCTTAGTTGAGCATTTTGAGAACAAAGGGTTAAGCGTATATCACCGCACGGTAAAATATGGCCTAGATGAGAATGACTATATGTATGAGGTGCATATACTTTGAGCGCTGAATTTAGTAAAAAAAAGCTATTTATAGAGACTTTGGGATGTGCTATGAATGTTCGTGATAGCGAGCATATCATAGCTGAATTAGATGATGAGTATGAGACTACTAATCAGATTGGCGAGGCTGATCTAATCCTTATAAATACTTGTTCTGTGCGTGAAAGACCAGTGCATAAGCTCTTTAGTGAGGTTGGCGGATTTGAAAAAGTCAAAAAACCAGGAGCGAAAATAGGTGTTTGTGGTTGTACGGCTAGCCATCTTGGCTCTGAAGTATTTAAGCGTGCGCCGTATGTGGATTTTGTCCTTGGAGCTAGAAATGTATCAAAGATCAAAACCGCAGTCAAAACGCCTAAATTTGTGAGCGTAGATATAAATCATGATGAGAGCGAGTATGCCTTTGGTGAGTTTCGCACTAGTCCATATAAAAGTTATGTGAATATCATGATAGGATGTGATAAGAAATGCACCTATTGTATAGTCCCGCACACTAGGGGCGATGAGCTAAGCATTCCAAAAGATATAATTTTAAATGAGATTAAAAAAGCCACTAATAACGGAGCTAAAGAGATATTTTTGCTTGGTCAAAATGTAAATAATTATGGCAAAAGATTTAGTAGTTCTAATGCGCAAAAGATAGATTTTAGCGATCTTTTGAATTTAATTAGTCAAATTGATGGCGTGGAGAGAATTCGCTTTACTAGTCCGCATCCTTTGCATATGGATGATAAATTTTTATGCGAGTTTAGCTCAAATCCTAAAATCTGTAAATCTATGCATATGCCACTACAAAGTGGAAGTACAGCAATACTAAAAGCTATGAAACGTGGATATACTAAGGAGTGGTTTTTAGATAGAGCAAGTAAACTTAGAACGCTTTGTCCTGATGTTAGTATATCAACTGATATTATAGTAGGATTTCCTGGTGAGAGTGACGCAGATTTTGAAGATACGATGGATGTGCTTGAAAAGGTAAGATTTGAGCAGGTGTTTTCGTTTAAATACTCAGCTCGCCCACTAACTCCAGCAGCCACTATGCCAAATCAGATAGATGATAACATAGCTGGGGCTAGGCTCACACGCTTACAGTCTAGACATAATGAAATTTTAGATGAGATTGTAGCTAGTAAAATAGGACAAATTTATGATGTCTATTTTGAAGAGCTTAGGGCTGATGGAATGATAGC
Organism: Campylobacter sp. P091; assembly: GCF_002138935.1. Lineage (NCBI taxonomy): Bacteria > Pseudomonadati > Campylobacterota > Epsilonproteobacteria > Campylobacterales > Campylobacteraceae > Campylobacter > Campylobacter sp. P091. Next base: position 124,472 of record NZ_MJKZ01000005.1, on the reverse strand, counting down.
TGGTCGTACAGATAATAACTTTTTGGTTCAGGCCAAAGGCAGCGAGGAGTTGCTAGGCAAATTTGCTAAGGTTCAAATCACTCAACCAAGAAGAATGGTATTAAATGGGCAGATTATTTAGGGCTAAATTTGTTAATAAAATAGTAGAAAATTTACTAGTTTTTATAATTAAGCTTATATATCTAACTTGCAAAAAGGAGTTTATTGGAGAAGTGCCAAAGAGCAAGCCAGTAGTAGCTCTTTTTTGGCATGAGAAGTTAGCATTTATGCCATTTATTTTTAGTAGTTGTTGGCAAGGCAGAAATGCGAATGTAATGATCTCAGATCATAAAGATGGTCAAGTAATTAGCGATATTATTAGTCATTTTGGTATTGGTTCGATTAGAGGAAGTTCATCAAAAGGAGCCTTGAAAGTTTTTCTATCAGCAATAAAATCAATCCATAATGGAATTGATGTAGTGATTACCCCAGATGGTCCACGAGGTCCAAGACATAGCATTAGCGATGGTTCAGTGGCAGTTGCACAAAAAACTGGAGTAAATTTGATAGTTTTAAGTTACACAGCTAGCAGGTTTTGGCAGTTTAATAGTTGGGATAAAATGATTTTGCCAAAGCCTTTTTGCAAGCTTACCTATTGCATTGGGAACGAATTTGGCTTAGAAGGTTTAGATATGCAAGAAGCTAAAGCATTAATAGCTAAAAAATTTAATGAGGTAGATACTATAATCTAAATTTAAAGCTAAATTGGCTAAAATTTTTAAAATTTAAGGTTTAATATGTCTGGTTTAATCTCTTGGGTTCGTGGATTTTTGACTACTTTATATGTTAGTGTTGTTATTAAAGATAATCAGTGCTATCTGTACTCACGTGCTGTAAAAGGCGATAAGATTATAGGTAGTAATGAGGCTGTATTTGATGTTCATAATGGTGTAGTTGATTATAAACTTGTTGATTATCTTAAAAAGCGTACCAAGCAGTATCACTCAGTATATCTAGCTGCTATGCTTAATAGCCCTAAGCAGTGGGCGCTTCCAGCTGTAGATGCTAGAGGATTTGAAAAATTTAATATCTCATACAATCTAGTTGCTAAGATTAAAATGAAAGGCTGGAGTATTGTTGTGCCCGATAGTGAGCTAACTAGTTTTGAAGAGACATTAAATGGGCTAAAGCCTGATCTTATTTATTCTCCATTTGGTATTTTGCACTCACTTATTAAAGAGTCCCCAAAAAAAGGTAAAATTTTATATATGCTACATATGAATGATAATAATACTATCATGATTTTTGATGGCGAAGATATGAAATTTGGTGCATATTTTGATACTAGAAAAGAAAATGATGGTTTTGATTATTATGATAAGGTCTTTAGTAAAGAGGAGAGCGCAGATTTAGATAATGTTATCGAAGAAGAGCAAGATAGACTAAGTAAACTTGGAGGCCTAGGTGATATTGGCGGTGGATTTAGCGATTTTGATAATGTAGATAAAGATGATTTTGAGGATATACAGCATGAAGAGATTGCTAATGCTAATAAAAAATTAGAAGATAGTGTACGAGATATTGGTAAAGAAGTTACACTAATTAGTAATATCAAGCTTGCCATTACTGAGTATTATCAAAATAAAAATTACTTGGGTGATTTTATCGAGAGTGTTGTAATATTTGATGGACTAAGTCTTGATAATGAGTTTTTGATTATGGCAGAAAATGAGCTAATGCTAGATATTAAGTTAATTAAGCAAGATATTGATAAGCTAATAAATAATATGATGATTAGAGAGATTTGCAATGAGTTATAGTTTTATCAAGCCACGAGTTAAGCCGTTATTTTCTCTTTTTACTAGAATTTGGCTTTGGACAATGTTTTTAATAGGAGCAGCTTTTATATCTGGAGCAATTTTTATTGGAATGCAAATTTTTAATATAAATTTACAATCTGATGAGTTACAAGCTCAATACGATGCTAAATTTAAAGCTATTAATGAGTTGAAAAATCAGACTAAAATCACTTCTATAAAGCGTGACATGACTCTTGATATCTATCATAAAAATGCAATTTTAAATAAAAGTTTGATGAATTTATTTAATCTAGTTCCTGATGGAGTAACTCTTAAAAGCGTTCATATGGAAGAGTATATGCTAAAAGTAAAAGGATTAACACCAACAAAAGATCGTTTTAAGTTACTATTTGAAGCACCATTAAAGTCAATATTTGCTGTATCAAATACCACATTTTATCAGCTTCCAAATGGTTGGTATAATTTTGTAAGTATTAATAAAAATAGCCCTAATGGAGAAGTTGGCAAATGAGAGTAGATAGAAGTCTAGAAAATATCGACCTTACTAAGCTAGCAATTTATAGTTTGATTTTTGTGATTTTTGTGCTAGTAATGGTTTTTGCTGTGGCTATGCCTTCAATTGATAAATACAAACAAGCTGCGCAGATTCGCAGTGAAAAAGAGGTAAATTTAGCTAAAATTAACCAGCTTTATAATGATCATTTAGCAACCTATGAAAAGTTAAAACAGCAAAATACAAAAGCGTTAGAGTCGCTTAAAAATAGCTTTAATCAGATGAAATTTATCGGTGTTGCTGGGAAGTATTTTGATAATATCTACTTTACTAAGCCAAAAACTATAACAAGCAATTCTAAATATATAATTAGCGAAGCTAATGTAAGTGCTACAATGAAAAATCCGCAAAATTTATATGATTTTATTGCTGATATGAATACACATGATAATCTTATCAGAGTTGATTTTCCAGTTAAGATGGAGTCAAGAGATGGATATATACAAACTAGCTTTGTGATAAAAATTTATCAAGAACCTTAAGACGTTCTAAATTATTTGCTAGATATGGACGAAGCAAGGCCGGAACTTTTAGGATTCTAAATTTATCTTTTAATTTCTTATCCATTATGGTTTTTATAAATGGAGCGATAAAGTAATATTTTTTATTTGATGTGATTGTAATTTTATGCGATATTACGCAATCATTTTGAGTACAAATTTGACGAGTCTTTTGGCTCATTAGTACGCCTAGCCTTTTGCAGGCTTGATCTATTAGATAGATTGAATTTTGTGATTTAGCCACTATAAAGAGCTCTCCATCATTATATTCAAACTCACCTAAAAGTAGCTTTGCATCATCCCTTAAAAGCTCTAAGCTTTTTTTAATTCCATTTCTAAATTGCTCTACAAAAGAATCACTAAATTCAGCCCTAATTTTATTACGGGTAAATTTTAGATTTTGATTGGAGTTATCTATGAAATATTTTATATTTTGAGAGTGTAGAAATTCTAAAATTTCACTACGGCTAACACTTAAAAGCGGACGAAATACTCCTATTTCTCTATTTTGAGATTTTAGGTATCTTGTACTAAATTCGCTCATTCCAGCCAATCCTACAGCGCCACTACCTTTAGCTAGTTGCATTAATAGCCATTCAGTTGCATCATTTAGCTGGTGTGCTAAAATCAAAATTTCATAACCAAACTCACATATTATAGAGTCAAAAAACTCATATCTAATTTTACGAGCTGTCATCTCAAAATTGGAGCTGGTTAAATTTAAACTAGCTTTATGAATAAATATTTTTTTATTAAATTGTTTGCAAAGTTTTATAGCACTTTGTTCTTCAGTATTGCTACTAGGGCGAGTTTGATAGTTTACCATTGCACAATCAAAGCTTACTCCGGCTTTAACTAAAAGATAAAAAAGAGCTGTACTATCTACTCCGTGTGAAAAAGCTAGCAGCGCCTTTTTGTCTTTTAATGGTTCTAAATTTAACTGCAAACAATCTGTCCAATTAGCTTATCATTAACAAATTCAGTGATCTGACAATCATAAATTTGTCCTACTTTTGGATTTTCAATCTCGCTATCATTGATAAGAATCTCACCATCGATATCTCTATCCCAAATTATAGCCTTAGCGCCATAAAACATATCGCCTTCGCTGCTTGTGCCATTAATTTGTACTTTGATAGTATTTCCAATTAAGCTTTTAAAGCTCTCATCAATGCTAGATTTTATAATCTTTTCGATCTTATTTAATCTTTGCGTGATAATCTTTGGCTCTACTTGTTCCATTTCATAAGCTAGAGTATCTTCTTCTTTGGAGTAAGCAAATGCACTGATTCTATCAAATTTAAATTTGCTTAAAAACTCACAAAGCTCATCAAAATAGCTATCTTTTTCTCCTGGATGGCCTATTATGATTCCAGTACGCAAAAAGCTATTAGGTGCTTCTCTCATCATTGTTAAAAGCTCAATTATCTTATCTTTATTAGCACCACGACGCATTATCTTTAGCATCTCATCATTTATATGCTGTATAGGCATATCAAAATAATTGACAAATACTTTGGAATCAATAATTTTTTGAATTAGTTTTGCGTTGGTAGTTGTAGGATATAGATATAAAATTCTAGCTGCATTTATCCCTTCTATCTTTTCAACCTCATCTATAAGAGCTATAAGCCCTTCATTTTCTCCATGATCACGCAAGAATGAGCTGCTATCTTGAGCGATAAAGCTAAAATCATTATATCCTCTACTAATTAGCTCTTTTATCTCATCAACGATACTTGAAATTTCTCTACTTTTTAGCTTTCCTTTAAAGCTAGGAATTGCACAAAAGCTACATTTTTGATTACAACCTTCAGAGATTTTGATATATGCGTGATAGCTTGAACCAGTAATTACTCTTTTGGTATTGGCTGCTTGCAAGTATGTTTCTGGACTAAATAGATTTTGTTTTTTAAGGATTATCTCATCTATTTTAGCATAATCTCCAACGCCAGTAAATATATCTACCTCTGGTAACTCACGCATAAGCTCATCTTTATATCTTTGCATTAAGCAGCCAGTAACTACTAAAACTGAATTTGGTTTTTTATAACTTGCTAGCTCTAAAATTGTACTTATGCTTTCGCTTTTAGCATCTTCTATAAAGCCACAGGTATTTACTATCATTACATCAGCTAAGCTAGGATCATCTACTAAATCATACGCACTTAGTCTTCCAAGCATGATCTCGCTATCAACTAGATTTTTATTACATCCAAGTGAAACTAAATATAAATTTGCCATATTACACCCACAAATTATCAATTAAGCGTGTATTGCTTACATATACAGCAATTAAAATAATAGTATTGCCAAGCTCAATGCTATCAATCGGTTTTAAATTCTTATCCACAATTGCTATATAATCAACTTTTAAAGGCTCTAGACAGCTACTCATTGCATCTTTTATCTCAAGAGAGTTTAATTTATTTGCTTTAATTAAATTGCTAGCTTTCATCAAAGACCTTGAGAGTTTTAATGCTTGAGCTAATTCATCATCATTTAAGTATGAGTTACGACTCGAAAGTGCTAAGCCATCGCTAGAGCGAACTATATCAACAGGAACTATATTAATTGGCATAAATAGCGATTTTACCATATGCTGTACTATTAAAAGCTGTTGAGCGTCCTTTTTGCCAAAGTATGCGTTTGTAGGATTAATGATATTAAAAAATTTAGTTAATACTGTACAAACACCATCAAAATGTCCCGGCCTTGTAGCGCCTTCGAGTGTGCTAGATAGCTCTTTTGGTGCTAAGATTTTTGGCTCTATTTGGCTATAAATTTCATTAGCATCAGGCATAAATATTGCATCTACTCCACATAATTCACATATTTTAATATCAGCCTCAGGTGTTCTAGGATATCTATCTAAATCCTCACCGGCTAAAAATTGTGTTGGATTGACAAAAATGCTTACTATAGTATGATTATTTTGTGATACAGAGCTTTTTAATAGCTGAGCATGACCGGCGTGCAAAGCACCCATTGTCGGCACAAAGCCTACATTTCCACTGCAAGTAGCACGGAATTGACGCACTTCTTGTACTGTTTTTAATATCTGCATAAGACTCTCTTTTGAAATTTTTAATCTATAATTTTAGCATAAATTTCTAAAAATTTTTCCTGTAAATAATTAAATTTTAACCATATTTTAGATAAAATTTCGCCAAAATTTTAAAAGGTAAAACTTTGGATAACTATGAGTATAACGAACTTTTAAAGGGTTTAAAGATCAAGGTTGATAATATTGCTAAAGTTGTAAATCCCTCTTTAATACAATCAAGACTTAAAGAGATTGAAGCTTTAGAACAAGACCCTAGCTTTTGGAGTGATGTCCAAATGGCTGGACAAATAGGCAAAGAAAAGACCAAATTAAACTCTATGCTAGCTAAATTTCAAAATGCTAAAAACTCATTAAATGATGCTATAGAATTATTTGATTTAGCAAATTCAGAAAATGATTTAGATACTATAAATTCGCTATTTGAGGACTCTGTTAAGTTAGAAGAGACTATTATAAATTTAGAAGTTGCCATGATGCTAAGCAGTGAAGATGATAGCAAAAATGCTATTGTAAGTATTCATCCAGGAGCTGGCGGAACTGAGAGTAATGACTGGGCTAGTATGCTATATAGAATGTATCTAAGATTTTGCGAAAGAGAAGGCTTTAAGGTTGAGACTTTAGATTTTCAAGAGGGCGATGAGGCCGGATTAAAAGATGTTAGCTTTATTGTAAAAGGTGAAAATGCTTATGGCTATTTAAAGGCTGAAAATGGAATTCATCGTCTAGTAAGAACCAGCCCATTTGATAGTGCTGGTAGGCGTCATACGAGCTTTTCAAGTGTAATGGTAAGTCCCGAGATTGATGATGATATCGAGATTGATATTGATGAAAAAGATATAAGATATGATTATTATAGAGCCAGTGGAGCAGGTGGCCAACATGTAAATAAAACTGAATCAGCCGTACGCATAACTCACCATCCAACCGGAATCGTAGTTCAATGTCAAAATGATAGAAGTCAGCATAAAAACAAAGCTACAGCTCTAAAAATGCTCAAATCAAGGCTATATGAGCTAGAGTTAGAAAAGCAAAGAGCAGCTAGCCAATCAGTAGAAAAAAGCGAAATGGGCTGGGGTCATCAAATTCGCTCATATGTTTTATTTCCATACAAACAAGTAAAAGATAATAGAAGTAATATCGCCTACTCGCAAGCTGATGCAGTTTTAGATGGTGATATCAAAAAGATAATAGAAGCTGTATTGATTAGTCAAAAATCAAGTAATTAAAGGGAGATAATGAGTGTAGAACTAGTGCTAACTGGACTTGGATATAATGTAAATGATGCGCTTGTAGAGCAGGTAAAAAGAGTTTTATCAGCATCTGATTTTGATGAAAAAGAGATTGAGCATATTATAAATTTACATGAAAAAATAAAACATAGCGATGGGTTTGTCGCTCTATCTAATAGTGAAGATAAATTTAAAATCAAATGTGAAAGTACTATTCCAGAGATTATTGATGAATTTAATGAGATTGTGCAGTCATGGGCTAGTAAGTATAAAATTATCATAGAAAAACTAGCTGGTAAGCAGACCTATTATATATTAAGGAGGGAGGATTGAGACAGGTTATAGTAGCAGTTTTAGCTGGGTTTATTCTGGCTGGTTGTGTGCAAAAATTCCCTGGGCCAATTACTGTTAAACCTGAGCCAATCAACATTAGCGAACAAGAGGTTAAGGCTAAGATTGATAACTTTTATAGTGAATGCTCAAAGCTAAAAGATGCCTTTAAATGCAAAAGAGTAGCTGATGATATTTATAAAAGTGGAGATTTTAGAAGTGCAGCAATCGCTTATGATATGGTTTGCTATGGTTTTCAATATATTCCAGCTTGTAAGCAGCTTGCAGATATGTTTGCTCATGGCGATGGTATGCCAAGAGATATTGACACTGCTGCAACAATCTATCAAATTGCTTGTAATAACGGTGATAATAACTCTTGTGATTTAGCTAGAAATTTAAGAGTGCAAAATCAAAATCGATAATCTTTAGCCAAAGAGAAAATCTCTTTGGCTATTTAATTAAAATTTATAGTTATAACCTAAATAAGCACCATAATCCATTCTATTTTATAACCTTCTAAACCTGTAGATGTGTAATCGCTTTTTAGATAAATTCAATCTCATTGCTATCATTTATCGCATAAATACTACCAAGCTTCAATCCAAAATACCGCCTGTTTTAGTATCACCTACTTTTTGTGTTGAGCCATTATTGTCTGTATCAATACTTTCTCCTTTTGTTATAGCTACCCAATTAAAGCTTTAAAACTATCATTAATCGATGGAGTGTATCCTGCTCCTAAGATGATGTTATGTGATTTGAATTTTATTTCATTATTGCTATAGTTTGAATCATTTATGTCAGATTTATCTCTAGACTACATTTTATAGCTGTATCCAGTCCAAACTCTATAGATGTCAAAATATTTACCAAATTTAAGGCTTAATTCTCCAATTACATCTAAAGTAATTGGGCAAAATGTAGCAAAAGTTAGAAAAGAGCGCAAGGTTTCGCAATTATCTTTATCTTTATCTTTGGATATGGGGTATAAATCTGTAAGTGTAGTAAGTTTTGCTGAGATTAGTCTAAAAGGAGCCCATTTTAATATTGCTCACTTACTTCAAATATCTACGATTTTAAATGTGCAATTAATAGAGCATTTATCTAATTAAGTTAAATTTGAATTAAAAGGATTAAAGATATTTTAGGCCTATTGATAAGCTAATTTATAGAATTAAATGAGTAAAATAGATTAAAATTTAGCCAAGTTATACTAAAACCTGGCTAAATAGTCAATTATTCATAAGCTCCAACAGAGAGTATTTTTTCCATTCTAGCGCTTACTACTTCATCAATTGATAACTTCTCAAGCTCTTCTAGCTTAGTTCTGATATACTCACCAACAGCAGCTATAGCGCCATCTTTATCTCTGTGAGCTCCCATTATAGGTTCATCTATCACATCATCGATTAAATTTAGCTCTTTTAAATCATCAGCTGTTATTTTCATAGCTTTTGTAGCAGCTTCGCTTTTGCTAGGATCATTCCATAAAATTGCTGCACAACCTTCTGGTGAAATAACAGAAAATACTGAATTTCTCATCATCGCAAGCCTATCGGCCACACCAATAGCTAAAGCACCGCCGCTACCACCTTCGCCAATTACTATAGCAATAGTGCGAGTTCTAAGCTCACTAAGTTCAAATAGGTTTCTAGCAATTGCCTCGCTTTGACCACGCTCTTCAGCGCCTACTCCTGGATATGCGCCTGGAGTATCTATGAAAAATATAACTGGAATTTCAAATTTCTCAGCTAGTCTAGCTACACGAAGGGCTTTTCTATAGCCTTCAGGATGAGGCATACCAAAGTTTCTCATAATTTTATATTTTGTTCCACGGCCTTTTTGTTCGGCTATGACAATTACCTTTTTATTGCCTATGTAACCGCTATAACAGACAATTGATGGATCATCAGCGTAAGTTCTATCACCGTGAATTTCATAGCTATCAGTTAGAAGAGCTCTGATATAATCAAGCGCATAAGGGCGATCTGGATGCCTAGCTAAATTTAATCTTTGGAATTCATTTAAATTTTTATATGTTTTTGCTATCTCTTTTTCTAAATTTTTGCTTAGGATCTCAATAGCATGCTCATCGCCTTTAATTTTAGCATTGGCGATATCTTCATCAATTTGTTGAATACCTTTTTCAAAATCAAGATAGCTAGCCATTATTTTAGCCTTTTGAATATGACTGAGCCATTAGTTCCACCAAAGCCAAATGAGTTGCTCATTATAGCATTTAGTTCGCAATTTCTAGCTGAATTTGGGGTATAATCCAAGTCGCACTCAGGCGCTCTGTCTGTTTGATTAATTGTTGGTGGGATAATGCCTTGATCCATTGCCATAATAGAAATAACGGCTTCAATAGCGCCAGCTGCACCAAGACAGTGACCTGTTTGACCCTTAGTAGAGCTAATAGCTGGGATATTATCGCCAAATACAGCTTTGATAGCAGCAGTTTCATTGGCATCGTTTGCTGATGTTGATGTGCCGTGAGCATTGATATAATCAATTTTGATATCTCCAGCCATTGATAGGGCTTTACTCATAGCTCTTTGTGGGCCATCTTGACTTGGGCTTGTGATATGATGAGCATCACCGCTTTCTCCAAATCCTGCTACTTCAGCATAGATTTTTGCGCCTCTAGCTATTGCACTTTCATACTCTTCTAGCACTAATGCACCAGCACCTTCTCCCATTACAAAGCCATCTCTATTTGCATCAAATGGTCTTGATGCAGCTGCTGGATCGTCGTTTCTTGTAGATAGTGCTTTCATCGCAGCAAATCCGCCGATACCTACAGGACAGATAGCAGATTCAGCACCAATTACTAGCATAGCCTTTGTCTCGCCTATCATTATGCTTTTAGCTGCTTCGCATATAGCGTGAGTAGATGCAGCACATGCTGTTACGCTAGATAAATTTGGGCCTTTTAGATTATGAGCTATGCTTACTAATCCACCAAGCATATTTACAAGTGCAGAAGGGATAAAAAACGGAGATATTTTTCTAGGCCCTTTTTCTAAGCATATATTAGAATTCTTTTCTATATTAGGTAGGCCACCGATGCCAGCAGCTGAGCTAACGCCAAATTCACCTGGATCAAAATCTTTAAAATTAGCATCATCCATAGCGTCTTTAGCGGCTTTTAAGCCTAATTGGATAAATCTATCTACCTTTTTTATCTCTTTTGCTTCCATTATAGTAGCTGGATCAAAATCATCTATTTGAGCAGCTATTTGTACTGGAAAATCAGTAGCATCAAATAGGGTTATCTTTTTTACACCTGTTTTGCCATCGCAAATATTTTTAAAAGATACATCTTTATCAAGACCTAGCGCAGTTATCATGCCTAAACCAGTTACTACCACTCTTTTCAATGCTACTTCTCCTAAAATTTAAATTTAATCACTTAATATTTTAATTATTTTTTTAGACCTTCAACATAATTTACAACATCTGCGATGCTAATTAGTTTTTCTGCTTCGCTATCTGGGATTTCTACATCAAATTTTTCTTCTAAAGCCATAACAAGCTCAACAACATCTAGTGAATCAGCACCTAGATCTTCAATTATTTTTGACTCCATTTTTACTGCGTCAGCTGCAACACTTAGTTGTTCTACAACAACATCTCTAACTTCGTCAAATATTGCCATAATTTTCTCCTAAAATAAAAATGAGTGTAATCTTACTATAATTTGGCTTAAAGTTTTCTACATATATAGGCCACCATTGATTTTAAGGGTATCGCCTGTGATGTAGCTTGCATAATCGCTTAGCAAGAACGCTATTGCTGTGGCTACTTCTTTAGCTTCTCCAAATCTTTTTAATGGAATATTTGCTGAGTAGTGTGCTTTAATTTCATCACTTAGAGCATCGGTCATATCTGTAGCTATAAATCCTGGAGTTACGCTATTAAATCTGATATTTCTACTAGCACCTTCTTTGGCAAAACTTTTACTCATTGCTATCATGCCGCCTTTGCTAGCTGAGTAGTTGGTTTGGCCTGCATTACCCATTTCACCAACTATTGAAGCTACATTTACAACTGAACCAAAGCGTTTTTTGCTCATTACTTTAAGTGCTTCTTTACAACCAATAAATGCGCTTTTTAAATTTGCATCAATAACGCTATCAAAGTCATCTACACTCATTCTTAAAGCTAGTTTATCATTTGTAATCCCCGCATTATTTACTAGATAGCTTAACTCTCCATCGCTTTGAATAATTAGATTTATAGCTGCTATAAAATCTTCTTCATTTGTTGCATCAAATTTAACAACAGCAGCACTTCCGCCACCAGCTTCTATTTGAGCTTTTAAATCATCTGCAAGCTTAGGATTTGATCTATAATTTATCCAAACTTTAAGTCCAAAACTAGCTAAAACTTTACAAATTTCAGCACCAATTCCACGGCTTGCACCAGTAACTAAAACATTTTTTCCGCTAAATTTCATTTATTATCCTTTAAAATAGTGGTTTATCCATAACTTCTGGAATTTCTAAATCCATTAATTTTAGTATTGTTGGAGCTACATTGCTTAACCCGCCGTATTCTATCGAGTTTATACCATCAGCTACTACATAGTTAAATACATCAAATGTTGTATGATTAGTTAGTAGTTCGCCATCGCTACTTTGCATTGCTTCGCAGTTTCCATGATCGCTAATTTGCATATATGAGTAGCCATACTCTTTAGCTTTTGCAATCACTTTACCTAAGCATTCATCTACTGCTTCAACTGCTTTTATAGCTGCGTCATAGTTTCCAGTGTGACCGACCATATCACCATTTGCATAATTTACTACTATAAATTCAATCCCATTTTCTATGCCTTTTATCACCGCATCAGTTACTTCATATGCACTCATAGCTGGCTGTTCATCATATGTTTTAACTTTTGGACTTGGTATTAATACTCTTGTTTCATTCTCTACAAGATCCTCTTTGCCACCATTAAAAAAGAATGTTACATGAGCATATTTTTCAGTCTCGGCAGTGTGGAGTTGTCTTAATCCATTTTTTGCTATAACATCAGCTAATGTATCTTTAATATCATCATTTTTAAACATTATAGGAAAGCTAAATTTATCATCATAGCTTGTCATTGTAATTAGATTTTTGCAGTAAGTTTGACGATTAAACTCAGTAAAATCATCACTAGCCAAAGCAGCGCAAATCTCCCTTGCTCTATCATTTCTAAAGTTGATAAAGATTATTCCATCATCTTTTTTAATTCCACCAAAATCTATAAAACTAGCTGGTTCTATAAACTCATCAAATATCTCTTTTTGATATGAATTTTCCATATATTGGGTTGGAGTTATTGTTTGTAAATTTTCATTTTGAGCTATGATTTTATAAGCAGTTTCTACTCTATCCCATCTTTTATCCCTATCCATAGCATAAAATCTACCGCTGATTGAGGCAACTGTAAATTTGTCTTGAAGAGATTTTATGAAATTTAATCCAGTTTTTGGATTGACATCACGGCCATCAGTTATAGGGTGAGCATAAACCTCTTTTTTATTTGCGATACAAATTTGACATATAGCATCAAAATGATTTATATGTGAGTGTACGCCACCATCGCTATAAAGACCAATAACATGAACTCTATTTACTTTATTTAGTAGCTCTTTTAATTCTGGATTATCTTTTAATTTGTCTGATTCTATTGCTTTGTCAATCTTAACTAAATTTTGATATAGGATTCTTCCACTGCCAATAGTCATATGGCCAACTTCGCTATTGCCCATTTGCCCATCAGGCAAGCCCACAGCTAGACCGCTAGTTTTTAATAAATTTTTAGCAGCATTTGCTTCTAACCACTCATATGTTGGCTTTTTAGCAGCATTAAATGCATTAAATTCATTGCTTGGATTATATCCAATTCCATCAGTGATTACCAGTATAGATTTTTTGCTCATTTGGTTATGTCCTTATTTAAGCATATTTTAGGCACAATTTTAACATTGATTTATAAATAATTATAATTTTTTTAAATTTTTAACTAGATTTATCCAAATATTATCAAAAAATTTATATAATTTTATCTTAAATTTTTTAGTTATCGTCTTAGGATTTCTGGTGTTTTATTATATTTATGAAATTTTTGAATTTAATTTTTTTAGTTATATTAGCGTTCGTGCTGGGATTAGCTTTTTTTTAGCTTTTGTTTTGACTCTATTTTTTATGCCTAAATTTATAGCTTGGGCAAGGATTAAAAATGCTAATCAGCCTATATATGAGCTAGCTCCGCAATCTCATCAGCAAAAAGGTAAAACTCCGACAATGGGCGGTGTTGTTTTTGTTATTTGTGCTGTAGTGGCCACGCTTTTGAGTGCAAATTTAAGCAATGCTTTTGTGCTTATTGGGCTTTTTGTTTTGGGTGGATTTTGTCTGCTTGGTTTTTATGATGATTATAGCAAGATAGTTGGTCGCCAAAATCACGCTGGTTTGCACGCTAGGGTTAAATTTGTTTTTCAAATTGTGCTTGGTGTGATAGCTGCTGTGCTTTTATATTTTTTTAGCGGACTTGATTCTTTATTTTATTTTCCATTTTATAAGCATGCGATTTTAGATATATCTATTTTTGCAATGTTATTTTGGGTTTTGGTATTTACTTCAGCATCTAATGCAGTAAATTTAACAGATGGATTAGATGGACTTGCTAGTGTGCCTTCTATTTTTGGATTAGTTAGTCTTGGAATATTTGCTTATTTGATGGGAAATGCAGTTTATAGCTCTTATTTATTGCTACCTAAGGTGGTAAATTTAGGCGAAATTGTAATCTTAGTTACTGCTGTTATTGGGGCGCTTTTTGGGTTTTTATGGTTTAATTGCTATCCGGCTGAGGTTTTTATGGGTGATAGTGGTAGCCTTAGTATCGGTGCATTTATCGGATATATGGGGATTGTTACAAAAAATGAGATTTTGCTTATAATAATCGGGTTTGTATTTGTGGTTGAGACGCTCTCTGTAATTTTGCAAGTTGGTAGCTTTAAGATTAGAAAAAAGCGTATATTTTTAATGGCACCTTTACATCACCATTTCGAGATGAAGGGGTGGAGCGAAAATAAGATTATTGTGCGGTTTTGGATGATAGCTTTGGTGGCAAATTTAATTGCTTTGATAGCTTTAAAATTAAGGTAAAAATATGGTAAAATCTCTATTTGGATATGCTAATACAACAAAATCTATCGCCAAAAGCGGCGGCTGGAATATCTATGATGATAAATTTAAAGTAGCTAGTAGCGATGAGTATGGAAATGCTCTATTGCCTGTGGATAAATTTGATCCAAATATTAGTGAACTAGAGATTCCAAGTCCTGGATTTCCGCCATCTCATAAGCTGATAAAATTGGCTAAAAATCTCATAAGCGAGTATGATTATTTTAGAAATTCCACCCCAAAAAGTATCTGGATTAGTGGCACAAATGGCAAGACTACAACGACTAAAATGACTGAGCATCTATTAAAAGATCGTGGTGCTATAATGGGTGGCAATGTGGGTATTCCACTTGGTGATTTAGTAGGTAAAGGGGCTAAAATTTGGATTTTAGAGACTAGCTCTTTTACTATGCATTATACGAAATTTGCAACACCTGATATATATGCGTTACTGCCTATTAGCGATGATCATATAAGCTGGCATGGAAGTGCTAAAGAGTATGAAAATGCCAAGCTGAAACCGCTATCAATGATGAAAGAAGGTAGCGTGGCTATAGTGCCAAAATGCTATGAAAAGATCAAATCTCACGCTAAGATTATAGGGTATGATGATGAGATTGATTTAGCTAATAAATTTAGTATAGATATTGGTAGGATTGATTTTAGGGTTCCATTTTTGATGGATGCGATTATGGCGCTTTGTATTGAGAGCATAATATTTAGTCGTTGTAGCATTGATCTGCTTAATAAATTTATCATTGAGCCTCACAAGCTTGAAGAGTTAAAGGACGCCAAAGGTAGATTATGGGTCAATGATACTAAAGCTACAAATATAGACGCAACTCTTCAAGCCTTAGCCAGATATGAGGGGTCTAAGATTCATATTATATTAGGTGGCGATGATAAGGGTGTGAGTATAGAAAAAGTAGTCGCTACAGCTGCTAAGCAAGGCGCTACAATCTATGCTATTGGCTCAAATTGCGATGATATAGAAAAGATGAGCTATAAATTTGGTGCTAAAGTATTTAATGCTAAAGAGCTTTATAATGCTGTAAATTTGATAGATAAAGAGATGAATATAGACGATGTGGCTTTGCTTAGCCCAGCGTGTGCTAGTTTAGATCAGTTTAGTTCATATGCGCATCGTGGAGATAAATTTAAAGAATTTATAGCAAAAATTATATAAATTCTTAAATTTGAGTAGAATTTTATCTATATTTAAGTTTTAAAAAGGTATAATTACAACTCATTTTTAAGGTGGTTGGATAGCTCAGTCGGTAGAGCAGCAGACTGAAAATCTGCGTGTCGGCAGTTCAATTCTGCCTCTAACCACCATTTTTATTCAATTTACATTTTTATATCATATTTAATTTTTTATCTCTTCTAAAGCCGCTAAGTGATTAATTAAGAAAATTATGCTCGTTAAAGAAAATTCTACAAATATCGCTCAAATCAAGGATTATTAAGGGATATCATATGGATATAATAAATTATGCAAAATATGAAAATATGAATAGAAAATAGCTATCAAAACATTTAAAAAAGCTAAGAATAAATATAAAAAATTCAATAAAAAATTAAAAAAGAATAATGAGTTGATTGAATTTTTAATGATTAAAGATAAATGTTGTTATTTTAGTAAATTTAATATATAATTACAGCTTTTAAATTATCATAATTTCAGGAACTAAAATGGCTAAATCCAAAGTTCAATCAGTAGAACCAAATGTTGCAGATTACATTAATTCCCAGTTAAAAAGCTATAAATTAGATTATAAACTCGAACAAGAATCTTTAAATAGTCAAATTGATAACGCATTAAATTTATACTATTCTAAAAATGGCGGTGCAGGTGGTAATCGCCCAGATGCTAAGCTGCTAAAGCAAGACCCAAAAAGTCTAAAATATTATCCAGTTTTAATTGAATACAAAGGCTATAAAGATAAGCTAATTAAGCTTGATAAAGATGGTCAAATCGATAACAAAAATACTAAAAATGAGCCAAATTTCAAGAATATTAACGAATATGCGGTTAATGGTGCTGTGCATTATGCTAATGCTATTTTACACCATACTGACTATGATGAGATTATTGCTATTGGCGTTACTGGCTTTAAAGATACATTAAGCGACAAACTTGAGATAAAAATTGGCGTATATTATGTAAGCAAAGCCAACTTAGCTAAAGCTATAAAAGTAGGTGAATATAGCGATTTATCATTTTTAAAAGATGATAATTTTATCAAATTTACTCAAAAGCTAAAAGAGCTAAATCTAACCCCTCAAGAGCTAGAAGCGATAAAAACCAAAAAAGATGAAGAAATTTCTATAGTTTTAACTAAGTTAAATAATGATATTTATAGAGATGAAAAAGGCTTAAGCGAAAATGATAGAGTCTATCTTGTCGTAGCAACGATTATCGCTACTTTAGGTGTTGAGGGCGGTAAGGTTGCACCACTTACAAAAGATAAGCTAATATCATCTGAAGAAAACGGAGAGAGAGATGGCGATAAAATTTTAAGCAAAGTCAAAAATTTTCTCAAAGAAAAATCAATCCCAGAAGATAAACAAGGGCTAATAATTCGCACGCTAGCTAACACTCTAACAGCTGAAAATTTAAATAAGCCAATAAACGGCGAGAGCCAACTCAAGCGTGTATTTTGCAAAATCGTAGATGATTTAGGCGAGTATTATAAAAGTGAGTTAAATATCGATTTTACCGGTAAATTATTCAATGAAATGTATGCTTGGCTAGGCTTTACTCAAGATCAGTTAAATGATGTTGTTTTGACTCCGCCATATGTCGCAACACTCTTAGTTAAACTCGCTAGAGTAAATAAAGATAGCTTTGTTTGGGACTTTGCTACTGGTTCGGCTGGACTTTTGATTGCTGCGATGAACGAAATGATAGAAGATGCTAAAAATCAAATTCAATCCCCAGACTCTCAAAAGCAAAAAATCGCCACAATAAAAGCTGAACAGCTAATGGGCTTAGAAATTTTGCCAAATATTTATATGCTTGCTGTGTTAAATATGATCTTAATGGGCGATGGTAGCTCAAATATTTTAAATAAAGATAGCCTTAGAGATTTTGATGGAGATTATGCCTATGGCACAAAGCAGGGTAAATTCAAAGCTACTGCATTTATTCTAAATCCTCCATATTCAGCTGAGGGTAATGGAATGATATTTGTCCAAAAAGCCCTATCGATGATGGACAACGGCTATGCAGCTATAATTATCCAAAGTTCAGCCGGAAGTGGCAAAGCCCAAGCTATCAATAAAGAAATTCTAAAATCTAACACTTTAATAGCTAGTATTAAAATGCCAATTGACCTATTTATCGGTAAATCTAGTGTTCAAACTAATAT
This sequence comes from Campylobacter sp. P091, assembly GCF_002138935.1. Taxonomy (NCBI): domain Bacteria; kingdom Pseudomonadati; phylum Campylobacterota; class Epsilonproteobacteria; order Campylobacterales; family Campylobacteraceae; genus Campylobacter; species Campylobacter sp. P091. The sequence goes on along the minus strand of NZ_MJKZ01000005.1, from coordinate 106,444 downwards.
TTATGTCTTTAAAGTAGGTGAGGCTCATAATGCTAAACATGTGGTTAAATTTATAGATTTTAGCGATGATGGCTACGCAAGAGCAAACCGCAAAAAGGCCAAATCTAGCCTAAATCTACGAGATATTGGTAATGCTAAGGCCAGGTATGCTGAGGTTGTCGATCTAGTGCATTATGGCAAAAATTATCTAAATTTGCTTAGTTCAAATGACTATTTCGAAGGCGTGATAGACCCTACTAGCGGCTCAGACTGGAATCAATCAGCACCGATTGATACTAGGCCAACTTTAGAGGATTTTAAAAAGACTGTAAGCGACTATCTAGCGTGGGAAGTAAGTCAAATAATCAAAAATCAAAAAGATAATCTGGGAAAGTAATATCCCCACTTAATCAAAAAATAAGTAGCATTGAGTGGGGTGAATTTAGAATTGGTGATTTGTTTGACAGCTCAAATGGAAATTTTGATATTCAAAAATCCCATATAAATGACAAAGGTTATTTTGTCGTAACTGCCGGAGAAACTAATAATGGAATTTTAGGCAAAAGCGATATAGAAGCTAGAATTTTCGAAGCTAACACAATAACGATTGATATGTTTGGATTTGTGTTTTTTAGACAATTTGAATATAAAATGGTTACACATGCAAGAGTATTTTCTTTAAAACCCAAATTTAAAACAACACACAAACAAGGGCTATTTTTGGCAAGTTTATTTAAACATTTAAAAACTAAATTTGGTTATGATAATATGTGTTCGTGGGCTAAAATTAAAGATGATAAAATCCAACTCCCAATAAATAAAGATGGTGATATTGATTTTGAATTTATGGAGAGCTTCGTAGCAGAGCTAGAGGCGGAGCGAGTAGCAGAGCTAGAGGCGTATCTTGCCGCCGCGTCACTAAAAGATTACGAATTAACCGCCGCTGAATTATCCGCTCTTTCTAAATTTGAAAATTATAATTGGGGCGAATTTAGAATTGCAGATTATTTTAAAAAAGTAAATTTAAAAAATGCTAAATTTGATAAAAGAAGTGATACAAACAGCGAAAAAACCGAAAAATATAATTTACCGCTAGTTAATGCAAAACATGGCGATAATGGAATTATGTTTTATGGTAGTAGCGATATATTTGATTTTACTGAAATGTCAATATGTATAGTTCAAAATGGTGCAGTTGCGACTGGCGATGTGTATCCGCAACCTCAAAAAACAGGCGTTTTATGGGACGCATATTTGATTAAATGGGCGAATATTGAGAGCAATAACGAAATTTTATTTTATGCTACAACTGCTATACATAAAACAATTAAGCAAAAATTTTCTTATGATTTTAAAGCAACTTGGGAGAGGGTAAAAAAAGAAAAAATTTATTTGCCTACTAATAACGGTGATATTGATTTTGAATTTATGAATAATTTTATCAAAGCGATTAAGAAGCTAGTAATAAAAGATGTAGTTTTATACACTGATAACAAAATTAAAGCTACAAAAAGCATAGTAAGCTCAAATCAATGAATAAATTTAACTTTTTAGCGTTATTAATTCTAAGTTTATTCTAACTTTGATAAAATATGGCCATTAATTAATAGAGGAATATAATGGCTAGAGTTTTTTTAAGCGCACCATATATGGGCGGTAATGAGTTAAAGTATGTCAATGAAGCATTTAAAAGTAATTATATAGCACCACTTGGAGAGTTTGTAGATAGGTTTGAAAATAGTATAAAAGATTATACTAAATCACCAAATGCAGTAGCTCTTAGCTCAGCAACTGCTGGATTGCATTTAGCGCTTAGAGTTTTAAAAATAAGCGATGGCGATGCTGTTTTGGCCTCATCTTTTACATTTGCTGCTAGTGTAAATCCTATAATGTATGAAAGGTGTGAGCCTATATTCATAGATTGTGATGAGAGTTGGAATCTTAGCCCAAAACTCTTAAAAGATGCAATAAATAAAAGCGATAAAAAGCCAAAAGCACTAATTATAACCCACTTATATGGCCAAGCAGCAAAGATGGATGAGATAGTAGAAATTTGCACTGAAAATAATATAGCTATTATAGAAGATGCGGCTGAGGCTTTGGGTGGATTTTATAAAGGCAAAGCACTTGGAAGCATTGGTGATATTGGAGTTTATAGTTTTAATGGAAATAAGATCATAACCACAGGTGGTGGCGGTATGTTAGTTAGCCATGATAAAAACTTAGCTAATAAAGCTAGATATTATAGCACACAAGCAAGAGAGCCATTGCTGCACTATGAGCATTTAGATTATGGGTATAATTATAGGCTTAGTAATGTTTTGGGTGCTATTGGAGTGGGGCAGATGGAGGTCTTGCAAAGCAGAGTAGAGAGAAAAAGGCAGATATTTGATATCTATTCAAATTTACTCAAAGATGTGGCTGAGTTTATGCCTGAAATTCCAAATTCTCGTGGTAATAGATGGCTTACTACGCTTTTATTTAAAGAGAAAAATAAGCATTTAAAAGTTATAGAAGCACTAAATAAACACGATATAGAAAGTAGACCACTATGGAAGCCAATGCATCTTCAACCAGTATTTAAAGGTGCTAAATGCGTTGTAGATGGCACGAGTGAGGATTATTTTAGTAGGGGAATGTGTCTTCCAAGTGGTGCTGATATGAGTGATGAATTAGTAGAAAAAGTTGCTAATATCGTTAGGAGTGCGCTGTGATTAGAGCGACTAAGAGGCGTAGAATAGCATTTTTTTTACTATGCGATACTTTGATATTTGCATTTAGTATATATTTTGCTTTTTTACTTAGATTTAGTGGGGATATACCTGAGATATTTATTCCTGGTATGATATATAGTGGAGTAATTTTGATTGTTATCAAGATTGCTATGCTATGGGCTTTTCAAATTTATAGAGTGCCGTGGAGATTTTTTGGATTAAATGAATCTAGAAAGATTACGCTAGCTTGTCTGCTTTGTGCGGGAATATTTTTTGGAATATTTTTATCTTATGAGGAGATCTTTGCTCCTTTTCCAAGAAGTGTTATAATTATAGATGCGCTTATTTCGGCTATTATGGTAGGTAGCTTAAGAATTTCAAAACGAGCTTTAATGGACTTTAAAAAGGCTAAAAATGGCAAACCTTGCGTTATTATAGGTTCTACTTCTAAAACTCTACAAATCCTAAAAGGACTCAAAAGTGGATATGCAAACTATTACGCCGTAGGTATAGTAGATGGTAGAAAAGATCTAGTAGGCACATACTGCGATGGCTATCAAGTAGGTCATAAAGATGAGCTAAAAAGCTATATAGAAGATGGCGTAAAAAGCGCTATAATAGCTCTAAAACTTATGCCAAATGAGCTTAAAGAACTATATGATGAGCTAGATACTTTAGGATTTAAAGATATTAAAATATTTTCTTTAATTGGGCAAAAAAATGAGGGAATTACAGATATTAGCATAGAAGATTTACTAGCTAGAAAACCAAAAGACCTAGATAGTGCAGCTGTTGAGTCATTTATAGGTGGTAAGGTAGTGATGGTTACTGGCGCTGGTGGGACAATCGGTAGCGAGATATGTAAGCAGTGCTTGAAATTTGGTGCTAAAGAGTTAATAATGGTAGAACATAGCGAGTATAATCTATATCAGATTAATGAAGCCACAAACGCTGATGAGCGTAATCGCTTAGTTATGTTAAATATCACTCATATTAATGAATTTGATTTTGTATTTTCTAAATTTCGCCCAGATATAGTGATTCACGCAGCTGCATATAAGCATGTTCCATTATGTGAGTTTAATCCATTAATTGCTGTGCAAAATAATATAATGGGAACTAAAAATGTTATAGATTTAGCCAAAAAATATGAAACTAAAAAGGTAGTGCTAATCTCAACTGATAAAGCTGTAAGGCCGACAAATATCATGGGAGCTACTAAAAGGGTTTGTGAATTATATGCGTTAAATTCAAATACCAGCTCTACTGAGATTGCGGCGGTGAGATTTGGCAATGTGCTTGGTAGTAGCGGTAGTGTGATACCTAAATTTAAAGCCCAAATCGCAGCCAATGAGCCACTAAGCGTAACTCACCCAGATATCACTAGATATTTTATGCTTGTTAGCGAGGCGTGTCAATTAGTGCTTCAAGCAGCTAGCATTGCAAGTGGCGGTGAGCTTTTTGTGCTTAATATGGGTGAGCCAGTTCGTATCGCTGATATGGCTAAAAGAATGCTAAGATTAAGCAATAAAGAGCATCTTGGAATCAAATTTGTAGGTTTGCGTCCGGGTGAGAAGCTGTATGAAGAGCTTTTGATTGATCCAAATGATGTAGCAACTAAATTTGAAAGTATCTTTGTAACCAAAAGCCAACCATATGATATCGATCTATTAAATAGTCAAATTTCTGATCTATTACAAAGTCAAAACGACGCAGAAGTTGAACAAAGATTAAAACTTATCGTGCCTGAGTTTCATCATAATAAAAATAGGAATTAATGTGATTTTTAAAGAGATTGAAGAATTTAGCGAGATACGCTATAAGGCTAGAGCCTATTTATGCCATCTTTTAGATAGAAATATACCAAATAATCTCCCTGGTGTAAATGTTCAAAGCATTAATGATGGTTTTGATAAGATCGCACATGAGGTTGATAGCTTTGATGCGTTTTATATATTGGATAAAAATGGAATTCAACTAGATAATACCATAAGTCTAGATTCTAAAAATATATCTGGTAAAGGAATGAATAGAAGTAATAAGGCGTATTATTATAGATGTGTTCGTGAGAAGCGATGCGTGCTAACAGATCCATATCCATCAAGCCTTACTAATCGCCTTTGTGTTACAGCTTCAATGCCTATATGTAATGATAAAAAAGAGTTGCTTTATATAGCATGTGTGGATATTGGGTTAAAAGAGCTTTTGGCTATGATTAGTCCTAGTTCTGTAGATGGAATATTTGGCAAATTTACAAAGCTTATATATTCTGTTTTTTCTATTGCTCTTTTTGCGATCTCATTGGTTTTATTTGTTTATGGTATAAAGAGCTTTGTATTAAAAAGCTTTAATGAGATTAATATTAGTGAGGTTTTTGAATCCACTATTGTGCTTACTTTAGCACTTGCAATATTTGATCTTGTTAAGGCGATATTTGAAGCTGAGGTTTTAGGTCGGCCAAATCACCATCAAAATGGCGGCAGTAGAACAATGGTAAGATTTATAGGGAGTATTATTATAGCTTTAGCTATTGAATCTCTTATGTTGGTATTTAAATTTGCAATTACTGATCCAAGTCAGATATTATACGCTATCTATCTTATCGGTGGGGTAGGGCTTTTGATGGTTGCTTTGAGTTGCTATTTATTTGTTTTAAAAAGGGGTAGTATTGATAGGGATTATTGATTATGGTGCTGGAAATATAAGAAGCGTTCAAAATGCTCTTGAGTTTGTCGGTGCTAAGAGTGAATTAGTAAGCGACGCAGATAGATTAAAAAGCTATGATAAGTTGCTTTTGCCTGGTGTAGGTGCTTTTGGTAAGGCGATACAAAGATTAAGAGATACAAATTTAGATAATGCAATTTTAGAGTTTATAGCTAGTGGTAAGCCGTTTCTTGGGATCTGTCTTGGGATGCAACTTTTGTTTAAAAAGAGCTATGAATTTGGTGAGCATAGTGGTCTTGGAGTGATTGATGGGAGTATTATTAAATTTGATGAATCTAAATTTGATAAGCCTCTTAAAGTGCCGCATATGGGCTGGAATATGGCTAAATTTACTAAACAAAGCAAGATTGTAGATGGTCTTGGCAAGAGTGCTTATTTGTATTTTGTTCATTCATATCATGCTGTTTGTGATAGTAAATTTGCTTTGGCTTATACTGAGTATGGGTATGATTTTGTCAGTGCTGTTGAGTATGAAAATGTCTATGGATTTCAGCCTCATCCTGAAAAATCACATGAGAGCGGACTAAGAATAATTAAAAATTTTATGGAGATATAGATGGAAAAATATATGGCAATAGACTTAAAAGATGGCAAGGCAGTTAGGCTATCTAAAGGTCTTATGGATAGTGCTAAAATTTACTCAAATGAGCCGTGGGAGCTAGCTAAGAGATTTAGCGATGCTGGGGCTAAGTGGTTGCATATTGTAGATTTAGATGGAGCATTTGCAGGAGATGCTGTAAATTTAAAAACTATAGAAAAAATTGTAAATGCTACAAATTTAAATATACAAATTGGCGGCGGAGTCCGTAATGAAGAGCGTATAAAAAGCTATTTAAACTCAGGAGTTAGTAGGTTGATTTTGGGTTCTGTTGCACTTAAAAATCCTGAGTTTGTAAAAGAGATGGCTAAAAAATACAGAATAGTTGTAGGAATAGATGCTAAAGATGGGTTTGTAGCAGTAGAAGGATGGGCTGAGGTAAGTCAGATAAGAGCTACTGATCTTGCTAAGCTATATGCAGATGCTGGAGTTGAAGCGATAATTGCCACAGATATTAGCAAAGATGGTATGCTGTGTGGGTTAAATTTAGAATTTACATCAAGCATTGCACAAGCTAGTGGTATTGATACGATTGCAAGTGGTGGTGTGGCAAGTTTAGCCGATTTAGAGACTGCAAGCAAAACTAATGGAATATCTGGGGTTATAATTGGCAAAGCTTATTATGAAGGAAAAATAGCACTTAATGATATTTTTAATAACAATTTTTAACTGTTAAAGTATTTTAAAAGTAATTTTAGATAAAATATCGTCTAAAGTTGAGAAAGGATAGTTAGTGAAGTTATTGGTTGTTGATGATAGCTCTACTATGAGAAGAATTATAAAAAATACACTAGAAAGGCTTGGACATAACGAAGTATTGCAGGCTGAGCATGGTGTAGAGGCTTGGGATATACTTTGCCAAAATCCAGATGTAGGCGTGTTAATTACTGACTGGAATATGCCTGAAATGAATGGTTTAGAGCTAGTTAAAAAGGTTAGGGCTGAGTCTAAGTATGAAAATATGCCTATTATAATGGTAACCACAGAGGGTGGTAAGGCTGAGGTTATTACAGCATTAAAAGCTGGAGTGAATAACTATATTGTTAAGCCTTTTACGCCGCAGGTTCTTAAAGAGAAACTTGAAGACGTTCTTGGATAATGAAAGATAAATATTACGAATTAAAAGTTACATCCCAGCAAATTGAGCCATTAAAAGATCTTGTTTTTGAATTTGGATTTACCTGTATAGAAGAGATCGATAGTGGCTTTATCATTAGGGATGAGCAGAGCTTGGAAGATACCAAGTGGGGACTTGAAGAGTTTGCTAGTCGCTTGGGCTGCAAAATAACTACTGATTTACAAATCAAAGATAATATAGACTGGATTAATGAATATAAAAAAGGCATAGCTCCGGTTGAAGCCGGTGAGTTTTATATTAGGCCAAGTTGGGAAACTCCAAAAGATGGGCTAATAGATATTATTATCGATCCAGCATTAGCTTTTGGCTCTGGTCATCACGAGAGTACAAATTCATGTCTAAAGCTAATTTCAAAATATTCTAAAGGATATAAAAATGCTCTAGATGTTGGTTGCGGTAGTGGTATTTTAAGTATTGCTATGGCAAAGTTAGGGCTAAATGTAAGCGCTTGTGATACTGATGAACTAGCCGTTCAAAGCAGTCTTGAAAATGCGCAAAAAAACAATATAGCTATAGATAAAATTTGGACTGGTTCTATAACTAATAGTAATGAGTCTTATGATATTGTAGTAGCAAATATCATTGCTGATGTTATACTATTTCTTGCAAATGACCTAAAATCTAAGATAAAAGTCGGTGGCATAATAATTTTATCTGGAATTCTTACAAAATATAAAAATAGAATTATAAACGCTTTTAGCGAATTTGAGTTGATAGAGAATTTAACTCAAAATGAGTGGGAGAGTTTTGTATTTAAAAATCAAGGAAAATAATGGAAAATAAAAATCAACCAAATAATAATAGTTTTTTTAATAAAAATCCTATTTTAATGTTTGCGATTTTTGCTGTGGTGATGGTGCTGATTTTTCGTAGTATGAGCCCTGATGAGATGGGAATATCTGGTACGAATTCAAAAAATATCAGCTACTCAGAGCTAAAATCCCTAATTAAATCAAAGCAGATAAATGAGGTTGTAATCGGACAAACTACGATAAAAGCTAGTGGAAATGGTCAAGCATATGTAGTAAAAAAAGTTGCTAATGATCAAACTTTAGTTCCACTTTTAGAAGAGAATAACATCAGCTATGGAGCATATAGTGAGAGTAATTGGCTAAGCGATATGCTATTTTCATGGGTTATTCCTGTATTTATTTTCTTTGCAATTTGGATGTTTTTAGCCAGTAGAATGCAAAAAAATATGGGTAGCGGAATCCTTGGTATGGGAAGTAGTAAAAAGTTAATTAATAGCGAAAAGCCAAAAGTTAAATTTGATGATGTAGCTGGCGTAGAAGAGGCTAAAGAGGAGGTAAAAGAGATCGTAGATTTCCTTAAAAATCCTGAACGCTATATTCGCTTAGGTGCTAAAATTCCAAAAGGTGTGCTATTAGTAGGCCCTCCAGGCACTGGTAAAACATTACTTGCCAAGGCTGTTGCTGGTGAGGCCGAGGTTCCATTTTTCTCAGTTTCTGGATCAAGTTTTATAGAGATGTTTGTAGGTGTGGGCGCAAGTCGTGTTAGAGATCTATTTGAAAATGCTAAGAAAGAAGCACCTGCTATCGTATTTATAGATGAAATTGATGCTATTGGCAAGAGTAGGGCGGCTGGTTCTATGATGGGTGGCAATGATGAAAGAGAGCAGACTCTAAATCAGCTTTTAGCTGAAATGGATGGATTTGATAGCGATAAAAGTCCTGTAATAGTTCTAGCAGCAACCAACCGCCCAGAGGTTTTAGATGCGGCACTTTTAAGACCAGGTAGATTTGACCGCCAAGTTTTAGTTGATAAACCTGATTTTAAAGGGCGTGTTGATATATTAAAAGTACATAGCAAAGAAGTCAAGCTTTCAAATGATGTAAATATGGATGAGATAGGTCGCTTAACTGCTGGTTTGGCTGGAGCAGATTTGGCTAATATCATTAATGAAGCTGCTCTTTTGGCTGGCCGTTCTAATAAAACTAAAATTGATCAAAAAGATCTAGTTGAAGCAGTTGAGAGAGCAATTGCAGGTTTAGAGAAAAAATCTCGCCGTATAAATCCAAAAGAGAAAAAGATAGTTACATATCATGAGTGCGGACACGCTTTAATAGCTGAAACTACAAAAGGGGCTGATAAGGTTACAAAAGTATCGGTAATACCGCGTGGTATTGCAGCTTTAGGTTATACGCTTAACGCCCCAGAAGAGAATAAATTTTTAATGCAAAAACATGAGTTGATTGCTAAGGTTGATGTATTGCTAGGCGGTAGAGCTGCTGAACAGGTCTTTATCAAAGAGATTAGTACAGGTGCAAGTAACGATCTTGAACGCGCTACTGATATTATAAAAGCAATGGTATCAATGTATGGAATGACTGATGTAGCTGGCCTTATGGTATTAGAAAAACAACGCAATGTATTTTTAAATGGAGGCCAAACTCTAAAAGATTATAGCGATGATATGGCACAAAAACTTGATGAGTTTGTAAAGAGCTTTTTAAATGAGAGATATGAAGCAGTTCTTGCTACGCTTGAGCTTTATCGTGGTGCGATAGAAAAAATGGTAGAATCTTTATATGAAGAAGAGACTATAGAGGGCGATAAAGTTAGGGCGATTATTAAAGAATTTGAAGAAGCAAATGGTTTGCCTACACGCTTAATAGATGTTGAAGATGAGAATTCAGACATTAAAAAAGCAAAAGAGAATCAAGTAGATGAATAATCTAGGAATCATAAGCAGATATGGATATAAATGCATCACTATTTCAGTGGTGCTTTTAATACTATCTTGGATTTTTGATTTTTGGTTTAGTTTTTTTACTATCTTACTTTTAGCTACTTTGTGGGTTTATAGAAACCCTGAAAGACTACCGCAAAGTGAAGATTCTAAAGCTATATTATCTCCTATTGATGGAGTTGTAGAAGATATTAAAAAATGCAATTATAATGGCCGTGGTTATAGTGAAATTTTAATTCGCTCAAGAATCATTGACTGTGGTGTTTTGCGTGCTACTTGTGATATGGAGATATCTGATATTAAAAGGCGTAATGGTCTAAATTTACATAGCAGCGATTCAAACTCAAATTTATTAAATAACCGAGCTACCATAATATCTAAAAATCAAGATATTATACTTCGTATTAGCACTTCAGCACTTACTTCTAAGATTTATTTAGAAAGTATAAATTATGTTAAATCTGGTCGTAGAATAGGCTTTATTAAAGATGGTAAAATCTCTATTTTGATGCCTTTAAATACGAGAATATCTCTTACTAAAGGTGATAAAGTAAAAGCTTGTAATATTATAGGTTATATAGATGAATAGTAATAATAAATTAATATATATACTTCCAAATTTATTTACAGCAGGTAGTGCATTTACTGGTATTATCAGTATTTTAGCTAGTGCTAATGGCGAATTTGGAAAGGCTATTTTTTATCTTGTAATCTCTCTTGTGCTTGATGGGCTAGATGGTAGAGTAGCAAGATTAACCAAAACCACATCTAAATTTGGTGTTGAATTTGATAGTTTGGCTGATTTAGTTGCTTTTGGTGTAGCTCCAGCTATGTTATTTTATTTTAGTATCGGAAGCGAATTTGGTAGATTTGGTTCACTTATTACGGCTATGTTTGTAGTTTTTGGGGCTATTAGACTAGCTAGATTTAATGTTACAACTAATGAAAATGAACCAAATATGTTTATTGGATTGCCGATTCCTACAGCTGCTATAGTCGCTGGATTTTGGATTGGAATTTATAATAAATATGAAATTTTAATTGGTTTTGAATGGGTATTTATCATTTTAATGGCGGCACTTTCGATACTTATGGTCTCAAATGTACGCTATCCAAGCTTTAAAAAGGTTGATTTTAGTCGTGCTAATTATATTAAAGCTCTCGTAATGCTTGTAATACTATTTTCACTTTTATATTTATATCCTTTAGAATCAGCTACTGCTTTGATTTCTATTTATACTACATATGGTATAATTCGTGCTGTTTGGGCGAGATTTTTTGCCAAAAATATCAAGATAAAGGAACAAAAATGATAGCAAATAGTAAAAAAATTTATATATTTATCTATAAACTTTCTCTCCTTAATCTGCTCTGTAGCTCCTTTTAATAACTCTATGCATAGCATACTATAAAATATATTAAATTTAAGGATAATAAAATGGATAAAAATAAAATTATAATTTTTGATACAACATTAAGAGATGGTGAGCAAAGCCCTGGTGCCTCTATGAATACTGAAGAGAAAATTCAAATTGCTCTTCAATTAGAACGCCTTGGTGTTGATGTTATGGAGGCTGGATTTGCTGCTGCTAGTCCTGGAGATTTTGATGCGATTAATCAAATAGCCAAACAAGTAGAATCCATTAAAGTTGCTAGTCTTTCAAGAGCTCTTGAGCGTGATATAAAAGCAGCAGCCGATGCAATCGCTCCAGCAAAAAATAGAAGAATTCACACCTTCATCGCTACTAGTCCAATTCATATGGAACACAAGCTTAAGATGAAGCCTGATGAGGTTATCAAAAGAGCAGTTGAAGCAGTACAATATGCTAAAAGTTTTGTAGATGATGTTGAGTTTAGCTGTGAAGATGCTGGTAGAAGCGATATATCATTTTTAAAAGAGATATGTGATGCAGTGGTAAATGCTGGTGCTAAGACTTTAAATTTGCCTGATACTGTAGGTTTTAGATTGCCATATGAGATAGCTGATATGGTTAGAATTATGAGTGAGTACATTGGAGATAGAGCTATTATATCAGTACATAATCACAATGACCTTGGACTCGCAGTAGCAAATACTCTAGCAAGTATTAAGGCTGGAGCAAGACAGGTAGAATGTACTATTAATGGTTTGGGTGAAAGAGCTGGTAATGCAGCTTTAGAAGAGATCGTTATGGCGATCAAAACAAGAAGCGATGAATTTAGTGGATTATATGCTGATATCGTTACTAAAGAGATATATGCTACAAGTCGTTTAGTAGCTAGTATTACAGGTATAGAACCACAACCAAATAAAGCAATTGTAGGTAAAAATGCCTTTGCTCACGAGAGTGGTATTCATCAAGATGGTGTGTTAAAATGCGCTCAAACATATGAAATAATCAAAGCTGAAGATATAGGAGCAGAGAAAAATGCTCTAGTTTTAGGTAAGCATAGCGGTCGTCATGCCTTTAAAGATAAGCTAGTAAATTTAGGTTTTGATCTAAATGATGAAGAGGTAAATGAAGCGTTTAGCAAATTTAAATTACTTTGTGATAAGAAAAAAGAGATTTTTGATGATGATATTAGAGCACTTGTAAGTGATGAGATTATCAAAATACCTGAGATTTATACAATCGAAACTTTAAGCACTAGCTCATGTAACTCAGGTCATTCAAGTGCAGCTATTAGTATCAAATTTAATGGTGAGATTATTAGTGATGCAGCTCTTGGCAATGGTACGGCTGATGCGATATTTAAGGTAATTGATAGAATAAGCAAGGTTGCTGGAGAGCTAAAAGATTATAAAGTTTCAGCCGTATCTCAAGGCAAAGATGCTCTTGCTAAGGTTACTGTAAAGGTGGCCTTTGGTTCTAGTGAGCCTCCATTTATAGGTCATGGTTTAGATATAGATACTATGATGGCAAGTGCTAAAGCCTATGTAAGTGCTTTAAATAGTTATTTAAGTATGAAAAAATAGGTTTAAATTTGAATTTGGCTACTCTTTTAGCCAAATTCACTCAAAAAATAAATTTGCTTACTAAAATACAACATATTTAACTAAAAAATCCGATATCTATAAGGAGAAAATATGCAAATAAATGGCACAAATAGCTTAGATTTTTTAAGCATTAATCCAAATTCGAAAGATAGCATTGAAAGAATTAAAGAAGCTGCAAGCAAGATTGACGCAAGTGAGCTAACAAGAGGTTATCATATGCAGTTTATGCAACAAAGCTTTGAATTATCAAATGGTAATTTTAATATGCAAGTTGGCTTTATGAGTCTTAGCTTTGGGTTTAATAATCAAGATAATAGTGCAAATAATTTTACTAAAGAATTAAAAGATTTACTAAATCAAAATATAGATATTACTGGTTATAGCGGTAAGCCAATTGGCGACCTAAGCCCACAAGAGGCAAGCAACCTAATAAGCGATAGTGGATATTTTGGTATTGATAATACTGCAAATCGTATAGCCGACTTTGTCATAAATGGAGCCGGTGGCGATGCTGAGAAGCTAAGAAGCGGTTTAGAAGGGGTCAAAAATGGCTTCGCTCAAGCTGAAGCTATGTGGGGTCAAGCCTTGCCAGATATCTCTGAGCAAACAATGAATAAAACTCTAGATAGAATCAATCAAGCCATTATGGAGCTTAGCGGTAATGCTATTAATGTTACTGCGTAGTCTATCCTTATTTATATTACTATTCTTAGTAGCTGGATGTACAGCTGCTAAGAATCACACGGAAATTGCTAAAAACAGCTATATAAAAGGCATTGTAACTTCAATTAGTAAAGTTAATAGCGGTTATGTTTATACTATTGAATCTACTGATACTAGCAATGGTAAGCTCATATCAGCTCAAGGATTTAGCTCTAAGCCTTGCAATGTCGGTGATTTAGTATATGCTAGATTAAATGGTGCTAAATTTGACTATTTTGCTGTTTTGGTTACCGGATTTGAGCGAGTGCAAGAACCAGCCATTATCAAAAAACATCACAGAACCAAGCAAAATCTTACAGTAGATAGTATTCCAGTAGTAGAGAGTATTGAATTTTAATAAATTTATATTATTTAGTGATTAAATATTATAATAAAAATTATCTCAATTTAAATTTATTTAAAGCAAAAATAGATATAATCAAAGTATAAATTCATAATTTTATTTTTATAATATTTAAAAAAATACCGAATTTAACATATTTTATATATTTTAAGGTAAAAAGTTGAAAAAGAGTAGCTTGGTCTGCGTTGATTTATATAAAAATGTAATTTATGACTACTCAAATCACTTTAATCCGAAAGTAAAATATAAAATAAAAAATAATGAATTTAGTATTTGTTTTATACCAGCTAAAGCTTTAACAACTCTAAAATATTATACTGATGAGAAAGAGAATCTAGGTATAAAGATTATCAAATTTGCATACGATGAGCTGCTTTTAAATCCGCAAAAAGAGTATAAGATTAGCTATTTTGATGATAGTGATGGTGGTTATATGCTTTATATCATCGATATTGAATTAGCTTTGAAGGAATTAGATACTCAAGCGATTAATATCTTAAAAAATATTAATATAATTATTCCATCTCCTTTGTTAATGTGTGGATTTTATAGCTCTAATTTACTTGATAAATCTAGCATAGATTGTTTTATATTTTATGATAATGATGAGAGTTATTTATGCTTTTATCGTAATGGGCGATATGTTATGCATCATGGAATTATATGCGATACTTTGCCTAAGATAGCTAGGAATTGCAAAATTGAATGCACGGCTAAGATTATAGATCAAAATAGCAATAAATTTACTGAGTTATTAAATATAACTGTTCAAACTATCCAAAGTATTGCAAATATCGATAAAATCATACCAGATAGGATATATCTTAGTTCATTTATAGGAGATATTATAGGTCTTAATACTGCTTTATCTAATAAGCTTGGGCAAGAGGTTAGAGGGTTTGAGTTTTTAGATAATTTTAAAAGTCCAGCACCGCTTAATTTAATGATGGCAATATATGCTAAGGAACTAATACATAAAGGACAGCTGCTAAATTTTACACTATTTAATAAACCTAAACCGCTATATAAAAGAGCTGATGGTAAGCTATTTATTAGTATTGCTGCTGGAGCGATTTTGGGATTGATTTATCCGATTTATATGCTAATATTAACTTTTAATATAGAGGCTAAATCTACAAAACTTGGAGCAAATTTGACTTTGCAAAACTCAAGTGTGAGTAGTTTAAATAGTAGTCTAATAGCACTAAATAATGAGATTAAAAGTATAACCATACAAATTCAAAATATAAAAAATAATATAAATAAAAACTTAGCTACAATCGATATTATTGCAAGTAAATTTAATAACCAAAATTTAGCTATAATTTTAGCAAATATCGCAAATTTGATGGATAAATATTCGCTTCAAGCAAGGAATATAGAATTAAAAAATAATCAAATCAACATTGCAATCATCTCACAAGATACTCAAAATATTAATAATTTTATAAACTCTTTTAGCGCTAAAACTCACATTGGCCAACTCATCAGTAATCAAAATATTTTTGAATCAAACCTTACGATAGAACAAGAAAATGGATTTTAAATCCTTGTTAGAATCACGCAGCCAAAGAGAACAACATATGATATTTATGGGTGGATTTTTGATTATGTTTTATCTACTTTATCTTAGCTGGGACTATTTTGATAGACTCTATCAAAGCGCTTTAGCTAATTATGAATTACAGTTAAATAACTATATCAGTATGAATTCTCCGCAGCAAATTCAAAATCGCTTAGAGCTAGCAACAAAAAGATTACAAGATAGTAAAATTGAACTAGAAAATTTAAAAGCTGAGAATATCTTTATCCAATCTCACACTAAAAATCTAGTCGCAATCTTGGATAAATTTAGTTCTAGTAGTGAGATTTTAAGCTTTATTGGGGATAAGGCAAAAGAACATAATATAAAGATTTCTCAAATTTTGCCAAATAATATAAAAGAAAATAGTGCTATTTTATATGATTATAATCTATCTTTTAGTTCGACTTTTACTCAAACACTAGCTTTTATAGATGAGCTTAAAGGGGGCTTTATAGATATTAAAGAGGCTAGATTTGAGCCATATAGTAGTCAAATTAGACTAAGTTTGCAGAGTGTAAAATGAGATTGCTTTGTTTGTTTTTAACCATGACTACTTTGCTATTTTCTCAAGATTTAGGTACTAAATACAAATATATATTAGATTTATACAATAAAAGCCCATTAAGGGCAAATTTAAGTGATATAAACCAAGTAAAATCGCCATTTTACATCACTCAAAATGTTCAAACAGACTTTAATTCTAGCACTTTAAAATTAGAGGCTATAATAGAAAATAGAGCCAAAATCAACTCTAATTGGTATGAACTAGGTCAAAGTTGTCAAGAGATTTGCATTTTAGAGATAGAAAATCAAACTGTAATAATACTGCATAATAATAATAAAATTAGGCTTTCAATCTCAGAGGTAAATAATGATATTAAAGTTTTTTAAAATATTAAGTCTAGCTGCATTAACTATAAATCTAAATGCAAATGAGTGTAAAAATAAGAAATTAGATATGAGTCTAAGCCCAAATATAACATCATATGAAATTTTAGCTCAGCTTGCAAATATTTGCAAATTTAGCATTGCTTTAAGCGATTCAAATGCCACTAATGCATTAAAAACCCCAACAAATTTAATAAATATTTCACGCCTTAGTCTTGATGAAATTATACGCTTAGTAGCTGAGTCAAATGATCTTAGTTATGAGTTTAATGACAAAATGTTAAGTTTGTCATATATACAAACTAAAACCTTTAAAATGGATTATATTATCTCAGCTAGACAAGGTCAAGCAATTATTAAAGCTTCTGTAGATTCAGCTCCAATAGAGATTGGCGAGGATTATCAAAATAGTAGTCAAAATGATGAAAATAATCAAGATAATATAATAAAAACTACAGAAAAATTTGATTTTTGGCAAGATCTTGCTAATGAGCTAAAATTAGTATTAAATAGCCATAATGATTCATTTATTGCTCCAGCCCCAATCATTAATCCAGCAGCTGGGCTAATTCATATCACTGGTACTGCAAATCAACTACAAAGAGTACAAAACTATCTAAATTTGCTCTCAAACCGACTTAAAAAGCAGGTTTTAATCGATGTAAAAATAATCTCTGTTGAGTTAGATAATAGCTATACAAAAGGTGTTGATTGGAGTAAATTTGAGCTTGGTTTTAAAAGTTATTTAAGCGATGGTACTTCATCACGCCTAATTTTTAATAAAGGCACTACTCAAAATCCAGCCCATAGCCTAAAGAATATCTCTGGCGGATTTATCATTGGCGGAGATTTGCGTCTGAGCCTTGATGGTGTATTAAATTTTTTAAATACTAATGGGAAAAGTCAAATAATCTCAAGTCCTAAAATAATGGCAATGAATAACCAACAAGCCCTAATCTCAGTAGGTGATAATATCAATTATAGAATTGCTGAAGATATTACTAATAATGATACTAGTGAGATTACTAAAACTACTTATAAACAGCACTCTGTATTTATAGGAATTTTACTAAACCTCCTACCTGAAATTAGCGATGAGAATCGCATAATGCTGCGTATAAATCCTAGCTTAAGCAGCTTTAAATATTCAGCTGATGATGCTAAGCAGACACAACCTCGTGTAATCGCTCCAGATACTATGCAAAAAAAGTTATCTACTGTGGTAGAAATTTCTAGTGGTGATAGTATAATTTTAGGTGGTTTAATCGCTAAAAGCCTAGGTAACGAGATTAATAAAGTTCCAATTTTGGGTGATATTCCTTTGCTTGGGTATCTATTTAAAAGCGACCGACAAACTAGCAAAACTAGTGAATTAATCTTTATTATCACTCCAACTATAATTAACGGCCCGATTTTACCAAATGAACTTGGATTTGATGGAGTAGAAATATTTAATAAATAGTGTTTTGTTTAATATTTTAGTGATTTTATAAATGCAAAAAAGTTAATAAGCTTAAGAATAATTTAGTGTTTTTATCGTATATTCAAACCAAAGATTCAAGAAAACTTTTAGAAACTTCAGCTAGCATTTTATAACTTCTAGTAGTTTCGTTTAGTTTAGAGCCATTGCTTGAATAAAAGTTTGTTTCAAAAGCATAAATGCAATTATTGGTTTTAACTACATAATCAAATCTTTTAGCAACTTTACCTAGATTTGAAATTAGGTCAGATAAACCAGTTTTTCTAACAATTCAATATCGTCAATATTAGTAAAATGATATTTTAATTTTTTCCATTATCTATTACTTTGATTTCTTTTTCTCTTACAGCAATAAGTAGAGGTAAACATTTTCTTATTTCAGGGTATTTATTAAATAATAAATCAAAGTCATATTCCATATTTTTTGAACCTATTAAAGAGCTCATAATATTCAACTCAACTTTGATTTTATCAATATTTTATAAACAATGCTAAAAGTCTGTGTAATATTAGTAAGTTGCTATACTATCAGTAAAATTTGCAAACCATTCATTAAAATTTCTTTTCATATTAAAAACCTCTTTTTTGACATTCTTGTAACAATATTACAGCACGTTTTCCTCTGCTAAAATTTGCAGCTTCATAGGCTGATAGATTTTCCATCATAATTTGATGAAACCCTAATCGTTTAATTTTTTTCTTTAGTATTGCATTAGCTTTTCTTTCTTCAGCCACCATTCCTAGATATATCACGGTAAACCATTTATCAACCCACAAGGAATTTTCTCCATACGAAATACTTATTTCAGTTATTAGGTTAAGTATTGCATTGTTAACAACATCAGTTGTTTTATCATATATCAAACAAAAATCATTATATATTTTACTATTACCATAAATTTTAGCTAAATCAATGAAATATTGAAAATATTCAATATCTCTGGGAGCTTTTGCAGATAAATCTTTTTCTTTTAGATACACACAATAGTCGTCAAATTTACCACGATCATAATATACTATAGAATTATCAATAAATCTTTTTAAAATATTCATTCTATCTTCTCCTTTTGTAGTTCATTATAACAATTTCAGTTATATCGCCACGCTTACTTGCTGAAGAGTTTATCATTCTTTTTGCAAAAACCCTCTCAATTTCAAAACCTTTATATATATCATCAAAGAAATTGTCTTCTTCGTTTGTATTTTTAGGGTCAGAATTTGAAAGCATCAACAGAGATTTTTTATTATCTAAAAATTTATAATTCTCTGCAAGTTTTATTTGATCATTATCATCAAATCCAGATTTATCATAACTCACAAATGAATTCTTTTCCATAAGTGGTCTATATGGTGGGTCAAAATATACAAATGTGTTATTATCTGCTTTTTCTAAGACTTGTTCATAACTACCAAAACTTATTTCAACTTTTTGTAATAGAGTAGAACACAACCTTAAATTTTCTTTATCGCAAATTAGTGGATTTTTATATTTGCCGTGTGGTACATTGAATTTTCCATCTTTATTAACCCTATAAAGTCCATTAAAACAAGTTTTGTTTAAAAATATAAAATCAGCACATTTTTCAAAGTCATAGTGTTCGTTTAAATGAATTTCATTGTATCTATCTCTAACTTTATAAAAATAATTAGTTCTATCCTCGCTTGTCAAATATTCTTTTTCTAATATATCTAATTGTTTTATTACTTCTTTAAGATCTGCCTTAATACAACGATAGCAGTTAATAAGCTCTTTGTTAATATCATTTATATATGCTTTTTCAATTTGATAGTTTTGTAAAATATCAAAAAGAACAGCACCACCACCGACAAATGGCTCAATATATATTTTAATTTCTCCATTTATTAATTCTTGTGGATATAACTCTTTAAATTTATTTAAAAGCTGCCCTTTTCCACCAGCCCATTTTAAAAATGGTTTAGATAATTTTTTGTTCATTTCAATATTCTTTCAAAATTATAACTTAGTAATTTAATATATTTATCCAACTAAAAGCGTATTTAGCTCACTTTCAAAATCATCAGTTACGCTAAATTCAGTTACAAACTGCATAATTTGCGTTTTGTTCTCATCTAAAACTCTTAAGATCAAGCTCTTTTTGGCTCCGATTATAGCGTTGTGTCTGTGTGCAAGTTGGTAAATTTGATTGATTTTATTTTTGTTTAAAGCGCTTAATTTTAGCTCAATTTCTAATTTTCCAACGATATTTGAGCTAGGTTGTTCGGTAGTGGCTTCTGTATTTATGGCTCTTTTTTTAGGTGCGTTTCTAAGGGTTATATCGCCATTTTTTGCCTCGTCTATGTCGATGATTTGATTGACTATCATTTTTGAGTTTGTATCCCTTGGTGGTGTGACTTTGAGTGCATATAATCTATCTGTGTTGATTATCTCACTAGCTTGAGTACAAGCCACATCAAAGGCAAACATATCGGCATTTGAGCTTTTGTCAGTTACGCTTAATACCGCCATTTTATTGCCTGATTTTGTGTCTTTGATGCTGATATCATTTAGTTTAGCAATGATGAGATGTTCGCCGTTTTTAGCACTTTTTAAGATATCTAGGATTGTAGAGTGCTTGATGGCGCCAAAATACTCTTTATTCTCTTCTATCTCTTCGGCGGTGATTTTGTTGGATTTTAGTGTGATTTTAGTATTCTCGGCCTCTTCAAGAGTGTAAATTTCATTTACTTTTAGCTTGACTTGTTGGTCGTCTCTATTAAAAAGCATCTTAAATACAAGTGGTTTATTTAGCTCATCTTTTGGCATTGATTCTATCTTTTGTATATGAGAAAATACAGTAGCTTCCATACTTCCATACATATCAAGGATGGTTATGATACCCATTTTATTGCCAGATTTTGTCAGCTTGATTGAAATATCTTCTATCTTGCCTATTACGATAATCTCATTGCCATCTTCGATAGTGTCAAACTGCGTTGAATTCGTATGTGAAATAGCTTCAATGCTACTTTTAAACTCATCTAATGGATGTCCGCTGATATATACGCCTAGATACTCTTGTTCGAAGCTTAAAAGCTCTCTTTGGGTGAATTCATCTGGGGCTAAGCTTAGATTAAGCACCATTTTACTCATACTCTCATCATCGCCAAATAGTGAGAATTGCGCCTCTCTTTTGATATCGGAGCTCTTTTTGGATTGGTCTGTGATATACTCAAGATTTTGCATCAAAGTTTTTCTAGTGTAGCCAAATTCATCCAAGGCGCCTGATTTTATGAGTGATTCATAAACTCGCTTATTTACTGCGGTACAATCGCTTTTAGACACTAGATCTTCTAAGCTATTTAGGCCATCTTTTTTGATATTTATGATATCTTCAATCGCAGATCCACCAACGCCTTTGATAGCGCCCAGTCCATAGATGATAGCATCCTTACCATCCTTGCTAATAACGCTAAATTCACTACTACTTTTACTAACGCTAGGCGGGAGTAGCTCTATATCTAAACGGCGGATCTCTTCTATATATTTGGTGATTTTATCGGCGTTATTCTCTTCACTACTTAAAAGAGCAGCCATAAATTCAGCCGGATAATATGTCTTTAAATATGCTGTTTGAAAGGTGATAAGAGCATAAGCTGCGGAGTGGGATTTGTTAAATCCATATTCGGCAAATTTCATAATCAGCTCAAAGAGCGCATCAGCCTTATCCCTATCAAAGCCATTTTGAGAAGCGCCATCTAGATACTGAGTTTTGAGTCTTAGCATCTCATCTTCTTTTTTCTTACTCATTGCCCTACGGACTAAATCTGCTCCACCAAGGCTAAATCCACCCACAGTTTGGACTACTTGCATGACTTGTTCTTGATAGACTATAACTCCATAAGTCGGCTCCAATATCGGTCGCAAGGCATCAAAAGCGTATTCTACACTCTTTTTACCATGTTTAATATCTATGAAGTCATCCACCATACCTGAATTTAGTGGCCCTGGGCGATAGAGTGCGATCATAGCGATTATATCTTCGAAGCAATCGGGCCTTAATTTGGCGGCCAATTTTTGCATTCCGCTAGATTCTATCTGAAAAATTCCAAGAGTGTTGCCACTTTGTATAGTTTGGTAGGTTTTAGGGTCGTTAAAATCGATCTTTTCCCATAAAATGTCTTGATTAAATCTAGCTTTAATAAGCTTAATCGCATCATCAATCACAGTTAGCGTTTTAAGCCCTAAAAAGTCAAATTTGATCAGATCTACATCTTCTAAATAATCCTTAGTATATTGCGTGACATAGTGACCATCTTCGGCGTTGCTTTGTCGCCATAGTGGTGCCTTTTTCCATAGTTCTTCATTGCTAATTACTATACCAGCAGCGTGCATACCGGGATTTCTATTTAAACCTTCAAGCTCGCAAGCATATTGCCACACGCTTCTAGCTAGCTCATTACTCTCTATCAATTCAGCGATTTTTGGCTCTTTTTCAAAGGCTCCAGGCTCAAATTCACCATTTTTATTTGTGTAGCCTTTTAAGCTATGCTCATCAGGAATTAGCTTTGCCATCGCATCAGCATCAGCGTATGGCATACCCATAACCCTAGCGACATCTCTTATAACGCCTTTGGCTAAGAGCTTACTAAATGTAGCTACTTGAGCGACATTATACTGGCCATACTTTTCAATCACATAATCAATAACTTCGCCTCTGCGATTTTGACAAAAATCCACATCAATATCAGGCATACTTATACGCTCAGGATTTAAAAATCTCTCAAATAGCAAGTTATATGGGATCGGATCAAGGTCAGTTATACGAAGGGCGTAAGCTACCAAGCTTCCAGCAGCCGAGCCACGCCCAGGGCCTACTGGGATACCACGCTTTTTGGCTTCGTTGATAAAGTCAGCTACGATAAGCATATAGCCTGGAAATTTCATATTTTTAATGGTGTTTATCTCTAAGTCTAGTCTATCTTTGTAAATTTGATGTTTGCTAGGATCGATAAACTCTAAACGCTTTTTAAGCCCCTCTTTACACTCATATTCAAACAAAAGGCTATCATTATCCAAATCATACTCTAAATCTGGATTTGGCAAGGCTAGATCCCTTGCTTTGGCATATTCTTGGGTGAATTTGAAATTTGGCGGAGTGGCGTTGCCTAATTTAATCTCTAAATTACACTTATTTACTATCTCTTGGGTATTAGATACCACTTCTGGGATATCAGCGAAAATCTCGCTCATCTGCTCTGGGGATTTAGCATAAAATTCGCTTAAAACCTGCTCTTTAACACTCTCATCGAAATTTTTATTGGCTGAGATATAAACAAAGATTTTTTGTGCTATGGCGTTATCTTTGGTTGTGTAGTGAGCGTCATTTGTGGCGATTAATTTAATACCAGTCTCTTTAGACAATCTGATAATATCGCTATCGATTCGCTGCTGGTCAAATATCCCATGACGCATAATCTCAAGATAAAAATCATCCCCAAATATATCTTTATACTCTAGCGCTGCGGCCTTAGCTGCTTCATATCCGCCTGCGCCCCTTTTGATATTTCTCTCACTTAAATTTAGATGAAAATTCACCTCTCCAGCCAAACAAGCCGAGCTACAAACTAGCCCCTCACTATGCTCTCTTAATAGCTTTTTATTGATTCTTGGATAGTAGTAATAGCCCTTGATATAGCTCATTGAGCTAAGATACATTAAATTTTGATATCCTATCTCATTTTTGGCAAATAAGCATAGATGAAATCTATATCTACTCTCTTTAGAGCTTATATCATCACTATTATGAATGTAGGCCTCAAGACCTATAATTGGCTTTATCCCCTCAGCTCTCATCCCTTTATAAAACTCAATTGCTCCAAACATATTTCCATGATCAGTAATAGCACAAGATTTTATATTCATCTCTTTTAGTCTTTTAGCTAAAGTTTTAATCTTATTAGCTCCATCTAAAAGCGAATACTCAGTATGTAAATGCAGATGGGTAAAATCCAAACTCATATATAAATCCTAAATTAATTTTTATTTGATACTACGCTATCTATGCTTTTAAAGATAAAACTACTATTTTGTTCTATGGTATTAAATTTATCAACAAGTTTATCGATATCTTGTCTATTTTCATCTCTTAAAACTTTAATTATCAACTCTAAAGCCTCTTTGATTTTAGCAGTTTGTTCTGGGCTGAATTTAGCAAAATTACTCTCACAATCATGCAATAACTCATCTATATGCGCTTTTTGCTCTGGAGTAAATTTTAGCTCATTTAATGCGTTATTATAAGCTGTGGTTTTGGCTAAAATAAGATCAATTTTGGTTAAAATTCCAATAGTTTTATTTTGCGTTAATTCTGAGACTTTAGCTGTAGTAGCTGCGTCAGTACTAAAATTTTCTAGAGCCTCTTTTAATTTATCTGTGTTATCTAAAGCGGTTTGGGCCACTTGATTTATCATATCAGTTGAGCGGTTTAATTCATCGGCGTCTTGACTTAGCATTGTTACGGTACTTTCAATATCAGCAGTAGCCCTAGTTGTATTTTCTGCTAATTTTCTAACTTCATCAGCAACAACTGCAAATCCTCTACCATGCTCACCTGCACGAGCAGCTTCAATGGCGGCATTTAGAGCAAGAAGATTAGTTTGGTCAGCTATATCTTTAATTAAATTTACTACACTACTAATATCGGTTGCTCTTTGATATATATTTTGAGTAGTTTGGTTAGTATTTGATGTTATTATATGAAAATTTGAACTTAGCTCTTCGACTTTGCTTATGCTCTGGGCGGCAATAGCGGCAGTTTGCTGACTAGAATTTACTACCTTAGCTAAATCACTTACACTTGCGATTAGATCTCTTTGAACGCTATCCATTCCATTTGTGCCATTGCCAAGTTCGGTAAATTTTTGGCTTAAAATTCCTCTGATTTTTCCTTTTTGCCCCTCTAAAACACCGGTTACGCCTTCGCTTAGAGATTCTGCGTTATTTCTAAAAATCCCTTTAAATCCCTCAACATAGATATTTCGATACTCTTTGCCACTTCTGGCTGCTAAAATGCTACTTTGAGTCTCTCTTTGTAGGGCTTCTACTTGATCTAAAAGGTCATTGATATACTTAGCTATCGTTACTAATCTAGAATCATTATCAATATTTGTAATCCTAGCTTCTAATTTGCCTTTTGATGCGCCACATACTACTGCTACTATCTCATTATAAACAATATCATCAAATTTACTTTTTTTGCTAAATATACCCATTTACTATCCTTTTGTTCTTTGTAGTTCATTGACAAAGCGGTCGTATGTAGTGTTGTGTGTAGCTAATAAATCGGCTATATATTTTTGGCTAGCTTCGATTCCGCTGAATTTTTCTAATTCTAACATTTTTTGGTATATTGGGATGATTTTCTCCACGGCTTGTGGATTGGCTTTGCGTCGCACTGAGTAGTAGCCTATGATATTGCCACTTTCATCAAGAGAGCTTGTAACATTGGCAAATACCCAGTAATATCCACCATCAAAGGTTATATTTTTAACAAAAGCAAATATCTTTTGTTTATTTTTTATCCTATCCCAAAGTAGCTTAAATACATACTTTGGCATATCGGGATGGCGAACTATATTGTGATTTTTGCCTATGATATCTGAATTTTTGACATTTACGATATTTAAAAAATAGCTATTAGCATAAGTAATGTAGCCTTTTAAATCTGTCTTTGTAGTAATGAAAGCTTCATCGCCAATCTCTTTTTGCTGATTATTTAGTAGATTAGTACTCATTTTGCTCTCCCGCAATTTTCTAAACTACAAATTTTATAAAAAAATATATTAAATTCTAATATATTTAGTGTAAAATAGTGCTTTTTAGTTTTAGATTATATTATATTGCCGTAATAATAATTTGCAAAATAAATACTTATTAAAATATTTACTTTAATACTTTTGATTTATTTTATTATTATTTTCTTGATATGTTTTAGAAGATAAAGCAATCCATATAAACAAAAAATTAAAACCCCTCTAAAAGAATAAAATATAACTCTTTGATTTGTGTATCGTTTAAGTGAGCAGTTGAAGCAGTAGAAAGAAATTTGATCACGCTATCATAGTTTAATGGATTTTTGCCTATGCATTCAGGATGGGCAAGTAAAAATGCTCTACCAAGTCCGACTTGTTTATTAATTTTGCCATCGCAGATAAAACAACTAGTATCAATATGCAATCGCCCCTCAAATTTTAAAATCATTGCATAGGATTCAAGTACGACTCTAATAGGGTTTTGGCGGTGAAATTTCTTAGCACACATTTCAAGTATTTCAAAATAAAACTCATCACTCTCTTGTACATCACGTAAATGATCAGCCATTAGCCGCATAAAATTTTGCCAAACTAAAAGTCGTTCACGCTCGATTAACCAGCTAAATCCTAGATGCATAGTCGAGCGAAGATGCGGCAAAAAGCTTTTACTTTCAACTAATTCAAAATCAAGTTTAAATCCTTGAGTGATAATAGGGTGACGAGCGCCATAAAACCTATAACATTTGATCTGTTTGTGTGGTGAGAGAATTGTGACAATACAGTCTTCATCTCTTACTTTTTGAACCTTTAAGATATAGCCCTGCATGGGTCAAAAAATTGTTCAATCTGCTCTCTCATCTGCTCTGGAGAGTGTATTTGATTAACGCTAGATCTAAATTCGCTAGCCCCATTAAGACCTTTGGAGTATTCGTGTAAATGTTTGCGAAAAATCCCTATAGCATGATTACCATAAGTATTAAGCATTAGTTCAAAATGTTCTTTAATTACTTGTCTTTTTTCATCTGGATTTATACTTTGATTTTCTTTAATCTCTTTAAATATCCATGGAGAACCAATACTAGCTCTGCCAATCATCAGTCCATCACAACCAGTAGTTTTTAATACATTTTGATAGTTATTTAGATTAATGTCGCCATTGGCAATAACTGGAATTGTTGTATTTGATTTTATTTTAGCGATGGCTTCATAATCAACTGGTGCGCTATATCCACCAGCTCTAGTTCGTCCATGCACACAGATAAAATCAGCCCCAGCGTTAGCTAAATCTTGAGCTATTAGGTGTGCCATTTTGGTGTTAAATCCTAGACGAATTTTAACCGAAGTATAGCGTTTATTTGATTTAGTTTTAATGGTTTCAATGATATTACATAGCAATTTTGGTTCATTTAATAAGGCTGAACCGGCATTTTGTTTTATTACTTTTGGCACTGGACAACCACAGTTTAAATCAATCCCATCAACCCCATCAAATTCATTTAAAATCTCTACTGCTCTAGCGATTACGTCTGTGTTGCTACCTGCTAGCTGAACTATATATGGCGTTTCTAGTGGAGATTTTTCTAGCATTGCTAAGGTCTTATCATGTTCATATACAAGAGCATTTGAGCTAATCATTTCACTAACTGTACAATCGCAGCCAAAACGCTTAGCTAGGCTGCGAAGTGGTAGATCAGAAAAGCCCGCTAAAGGGGCTAAAAATAACGGTTTTGAGCTAAAATCAATCATTAATAAAATAGATCCGCTCTAGCGATTTTACCATGATCTCTTAAAAAGAGTAAGGTCTCAATACGCTCAAATTTAGCATTACCGCTCATTATCGCTTCTCTAAGTTTTTCTATCATTTGGAAGTCATAAAGTAGATATAAATATGCTTCAAATGCAGCCCCTTCATCATTTCTAAGATGCTCAAACATAGATATAAGCAGATCTGGCTCAACTTTTGTTTTAAGAATTTTAGCAATTTTAATATATTCATCTGAGGTAAATTTAACTTTATTAATAATTCCAAACATATCATTTGTACTAATTTCAAATTTGTCTTTAGAGTATCTATTTACCAGTGTTAATACATCGTTATTTGTGTAGATTGGATTGAATTTAGATAGTTCTAAAAACGAACCATTTTCTACGAGTGCATTTGAAGCAAAAGCTCTTAATTCTTCGTTTGCATCATTGCTAGATAAGATGGTAATAGCGTATTTATAGTCAGCTTGAATTTTGTTTTTTTCATTTTGGATATAGAGTGGATTAGTTTTTAAAAGCTTAAATCTTTTTAACTCACATACTTTTCCAGTTTTTACATCATTGTAAAGCTCATAGGCGGCTCTTAAATCATCGTTATGAAGAACTGGTTTGCCTAAATTTAGCCATGGAGAAAGCGATTTTGTAACCTCACTTGAAGCTGCAAAAAGATCGGTTTTAAAATCTTTATTTGACTCTAGTCCAAGGTAAATTTCCTTAGCTAAAACATTATAAATTTGAGCATCACTTTTCATTGCTCTACCTTCTAGGTAGATTTTAAACCCATAGTAGCTCATATGCAAAAGTGCTAAAATCGCAAAGATACAAAGTGGCACCACAAGCCATGTAGCTACTGGTAATTCAAGTGTATAGCTAAGAATATTTATAGCATAATTTTGGTCAGCAAACGAAAAAGTGACCAGCCAAACAAGCCCAATATAGATAACAGAATATAAGAAAAATCGTCTAGTTTTCATCTTTTACCCTTATTTTATTATTGTTTTTTCAGCAATTTCACGACACGTAATGCAGTAGCGTGCGTGTGGTTTTACTTTTAGGCGTTCTATATCAATATCATCTTCGCACATATCGCAAATACCATAAATTCCAGATTCAATTTTTTTTAATGATTGATCAATTTCATGTAACTCTTGTTGTTGTTTAGCTGAGATTGAGTGTTCTAGTTCTTCATCAGCACTAATGCTAGCAAAGTCAAGCTCATCAGTAGCACCACTTTGTCTAAGTCCATCAATCTCACTAGCTGCATCATTGATATTTCTTTGAATTTGCTCTTTTCTCTCTAAAAGCAACTCTTTAAAATACTCTAGTTGGCTTGTTGTCATATAACTCCTTTTTATTTATGATAGGGGTGGTTTGCATTAATGCAAAGAGCGCGAAAAATCTGCTCATATAGTACGAGTTTAGCTATTTTATGCGCAAATGTTAGCCGTGATAAACTCACTAACTTATCCATCTCTCCCCGTAAATTATCACCTAAACCATAAGCCCCGCCAATAAAAAATGAAATTTGATTTCTATCTTTAAGAAGCTTTGCAAACTCAAAGCTATCAAGCATTTCACCACGCTCATCAAGTCCGATGCAAAAACCATTTAAACAAGGCTTATATGCCTCTTCATATGCTCTATGCGATGCGGCTTGGCCTTGAATTTGAGCTTTAGCAATTTGTGGGCTAAATTTATTAATCTCTTTAATATTAGCCCATTTGCTACTCATCTTGATATAATCTTTTATATCTTTATCATCATCAAGCTTTTGAAGACAATGGACTAGAATTTGCACTAAATAGCCTCATTAATTGGGCTATAAAAATTATCATTTTTCATAAAAAATCTTATCATATCACTAAGATATTTTTTATGCTCATCTCTTGGGACTATAGCATCTATTAATCCATGCTCTAGTAAGAACTCAGCTCTTTGAAAACCTTCAGGTAGGCTTGCTTTAATAGTTTGTTCAATAACTCTTTGGCCTGCAAAACCTATTAAAGCTTTTGGCTCAGCAATGATTAAATCACCTAGCCAAGCAAATGAGGCTGAAACTCCACCCATAGTAGGGTCAGTAAGAACTGAGATATATGGCAATCTATTATCGCTTAAAAGTTTGAGTGCAGCACTAGTTTTGCTCATTTGCATAAGACTAAATGTACTCTCTTGCATTCTTGCGCCACCGCTTGCACTTACTATAATAAGTGGATTTCTTTTTTCTATTGCTCTGCGAACTGCACGAGTGATTTTTTCACCTTCAACTGAGCTTAGGCTACCACCCATAAAGCTAAAATCAAAAACCACAAGCTGAACTGGTTGGCCATCAATTGTAGCTTCTCCTGAGATTACTGAGCTTGTTTTGCCATTTTTACTTTGACCTTCTTCAATTCTCTTTTTATATGATTTTTTATCTACGAAATTTAATGGATCTATTGGTCTTAAATTTGCATCAAATTCAACAAAACTTCCAACATCGCTAATTAATTCTATTCTTTTTTGAGCGCTAAGTCTCATATGATATCCACATTTTGGACAAACATTATAGCATGCTTCAACTTCTTTAAAATACATTAAAGAGCTACAACTGCTGCACTTTACCCAGTGACTTGGAGCTTCACTTGGGTGAGATTGTTTTTTGCGTATTTTTGAAAAAAAATCACCTAGCATTTTTTTCCTTTAATAAAAAATTGGGCGATTATAGCAAATTTTTCTTTAAATTCATATTTTTATTACTTTTAAATTGATTTTATAGATTGTTTTATCTGCGTTTAATTATAGTTAAATTTACATAGATACAATTTCGCAATTCATAAAAATTATTAAGGAGATTTAGTATGATAGTTACTAATAAAGCACCACAACTAAGTGGCGTAGCAGTTCTAGGCAATGGTCAAATTGAAGAAAATTTTGATCTATATAAAAACATTGGACCAAAAGGTGCAGTAGTATTTTTCTATCCAAAAGATTTTACATTTGTTTGCCCAAGCGAAATCATCGCTTTTGACAAAAGATATAAAGAATTTAAAGATAGAGGTATTGAAGTTATCGGCGTTAGCACAGATAATGAATACTGCCACTTTGCATGGAGAGAAACAGATATTAAACAAGGCGGTATCGGTAGAGTACAATTCCCTCTAGTAGCTGACCTTAAAAAAGAGTGGGCAAGAGGATTTGATGTACTATTTGATGAAGCAGTAGCTCTAAGAGGTAGCTTCCTACTAGATAAAGATGGTACAGTTCGCCACGCAGTAATAAACGATTTACCACTTGGTAGAAATATCGATGAAATGGTAAGAATGGTTGATACAATGCTATTTACAAATGAGCATGGTGAAGTTTGTCCAGCTGGCTGGAACAAAGGTGATAAAGGTATGAAACCTACAACTGAAGGTGTAGCAAGCTACCTATCAACTGATGGCGACAAACTATAATTCTACCTTTTAATTAATTTGGCTGCGACTCGCAAGGGTCGTAGCCTTTTTTTATGTCTAATTTTTACAATCGGATATTTTGTATTTAATATAAAATTTAAAAGCCCTTTAAATAGAGTTTAACTACCTAAAAGGCTTAAAAATTATCCATGTGTTCTTTGGAATTCCTTCATAAATTCACATAGAGTTTGTACGCTTTGTTGTGTTACAGCATTATATATAGAAGCTCTTAAACCACCTAAGATTCTATGACCTTTTAATCCTATCATTCCATTTTGTTCGGCTAATTTAACAAAAGCTCCATCAAGTTCAGCACTTGGAGTAGCAAAACTAACATTCATTAAACTTCTTGAACCTGGTTTTGCAAATGCTTTGTAAAAATCTGAATTATCTATAAGTTCATATAAAGCAGCTGCTTTTTGTTCATTTACAGCATTTATAGCATTTAAACCACCTTGATCTTTGATCCAATCAAGAACCAAATCAAACATATAAATTCCAAATGTTGGAGGTGTATTAGCTAGTGAATTAGCCTCTATTTGCGTTGTATAACGAAGCGGAGTAGGAACGCTATCTTTAACTCTTG
Organism: Campylobacter sp. P091; assembly: GCF_002138935.1. Classification (NCBI taxonomy): domain Bacteria; kingdom Pseudomonadati; phylum Campylobacterota; class Epsilonproteobacteria; order Campylobacterales; family Campylobacteraceae; genus Campylobacter; species Campylobacter sp. P091. The sequence goes on along the minus strand of NZ_MJKZ01000005.1, from coordinate 75,028 downwards.
CGGCTAAATCTTTTTTAACTATAACAATAGTTATACCAGCTGGGCCGGCATTTTTTTGTGCTCCACCATAGAATAATCCGATATTATGTGCTTTAAAATCAATTTCACGGCTTAAAAGATCAGAACTGCTATCTACTACTAGCGGACATTTTGGGCTTGGAAGTGTAGCGTATTGTGTGCCGTAAATCGTGTTATTTGAGCAGATATAACCATAATCAGCATCATCACTAAAATTAAAATTTGGAATGTGATCAAATTTAGTATCTTCGCTACTTGCTATTACCTTGTAATTGATATTTTGGATTTTGGCTTCTTTGATTGCTTTTTGTGTCCAAACGCCGGTATTTACATATTCAGCCACGCCACCAGTGTAAATATTCATCGGAATTTGAGCAAATTGCAAAGTCGCACCACCTTGTAAAAATAGCACCGCATAATCATCGCCGATATTATAAAAACTTTTTAGTTTAGCAATGGCGTTATTGTGTAACTCTTCAAATACCTTACCACGATGGCTAACCTCCATAATACTAAAGCCAAGACCGTGATAATTAGTAAATTCAGCCTGTGCACGCTCTAAAACTGCTAATGGAATCGCACTTGGACCAGCACTAAAATTTAAAACTCTACTCATTTTATCCCCTTATTTTATTATTGCTTGTTTGCATAAATTTTGTGAACTAATAGTAATCTCATCGCCGCTTTTTAGCTCAGATAATGAGATGATTTGTGAATCTTTTATAATATGTGCCATATTTTTTGTTACCTTGTAAAAATACTCTTGTCTTTTAAAAACTAACTCAAATTTATCAATTTTTGATTGAGCTAAATTAAATTTTTTATGTAAAAAGTTATCTAAATTTGACTTAAAACTATCTAAAGTAAGAGTAGCTAAGTTGATTTTTTGCTCTATTGCTTTAGATTTTATCTGTGCTTTGGCTAAATTTAAATAGCTTTCACATTTGTTGAATTTAGATGATATAATCGCTTCAAGAGTATTTTGAAAAATATCAAGTTTTTGATGAAGTTCATTACTATCAGGCAAGAGATCAACCATCGCAGCAGTGGGTGTAAGCGATCTGTGATCAGCTACAAAATCACTAATACTATAATCAATCTCATGCCCTATAGCTGAGATAATAGGCGTCTTTGCTTCATAAATTGCATAAGCCAAGCCTTCATCATTAAAACACCACAAATCCTCTTTAGACCCGCCGCCTCTAGCAATGACAATTACATCTAACTCCATAGAATCAGCAAGCTTTAACATCTTAATTAAATTTGCTGGAGCGCTATTTCCTTGAACTAAGGAATTAAATAGATAAAACTTAGGCAAAACATACCTATCACTAATAACCTTACACATATCAGCAAATGCTGCAGAGCTAGCACTTGTAATGATTCCTACTTTGTTTGGATATTTTGGTAGTGGTTTTTTATCTGCTCTATTAAATAAACCAGCAAGAGCTAGACGCTCTTTGAGCTGATTAAATGCAAGCTCAAGCTCACCTACACCAATTGGAATAATGCGACTAGCGATGAACTGATAGCTACCATTTGGGCTATAGATTGAAAGCTTACCAATTAGCGTAACTTTCATTCCATCTTTTATTTCAAATTTTATATTTTGATTAGTAAATTTATACATAGCTACGCTGATGGCAGATTTCTCATCTTTGAGCGTAAAGTACCAGTGGCCACTACTATGTTTTGTTAAGCGACTTATCTCGCCTTCAACTTCAACTACGCTAAAGTGCGACTCTAATAACGCCTTAGCCGACTCATTTAGATCGCTTACTGTCATATATTTTTAACCTTTTTAGCAATAAACATAGTGCTAATATTCATACTAAACCCTTTAACTATCACCATCTCAAAACCACTTCTTTCAAGTTCACGACAAAACTCATTTGAGTCTAAAAAACCTTCAATGCTTCTAGGTAGATACTCATAAGCCTCTTTATTTTTGCTTATAAATCCACCGATTGCAGGCAAAATATTGTGTAGATAAAAATCCCTAATCTTTGCTATTGGGCCACTTTTATCTCTTTTGGTAAATTCTAAAACAACTAAATATCCGCCAATTTTTAAAACCCTATTAAACTCATGTAAAGCCTGAGTTCTAGCTACAACATTTCTAATACCATAACTTATACTAACTATATCTTGGGTATTTGGGTTTAATTCTGTATTATCAGCTTTTGCCTCTTTAAATTCACAATTTGGGAGCTTTTTTTTGGCTACTTTTAACATCTGCTTACTTGGGTCAATTCCGGTAATTTTTTCAATTTTTAAATTTGCTTTTTTGGCACTATTAATCCATGCTTGAATCATATCTCCAGTGCCGCAAGCGACATCTGCAATATTTAGCGAGGAGTTAAAATTTTTTAAAACTTGATCACAGGCTGAGCTTCTCCAAGAAGCGTCGATTCCAAAGCTTAATATTTTATTAGCTTTATCATAAGTGGGCGCAATTTCATTAAACATATCTATGATTTTTTCTTGGTTTTGCACTAGATTTCCTTTTGATAGTATGGTTTTAGTTTTTTTGAGATTTTAGCTAGCTTTTTATCGAATTTTTTTAGCTTTTTATTTAACTCTTTATTTATTGATTTGCTATCTTTTTGGTTGGATTTTTTGAATTTATAGACTAAATTTGTGATTTTTGAGAGTTTTTGCTCAAATTTAGTTAATCCAAAAATTTGATAAAATGCATTAACAAGCACAAAAAGTTCGCTTAGAGTGTTTGAATTTAAGGCGGTTTTGGCTTTAATTTCTTGGCGTAAATTTACTATACTTTTGCGGATTGCATATGCTGATGATGAAGAAATTTTCCACTCTTTAATGCAGTAAAATGAGTGTGTATCGTATAAAAAAATCTCCAATTCAAAGCATAATGATTGAAACCCATTCTCAAAATATATCTGAATTTGAGTTAAAATATCTTTTAATTCAGAATTATTTTGTCCTTTTAAAATTTGGCCTAAATGTTCAAATAGCGGTAAAATTTGATCTAGAAGTTTGCTAAATTTAGCAACAACAAGTTTATCAAATATAAAATCAAAGCTATTAATTAGGCAGTTTATTTCTATTAAATGCTTTCCAATTATAGCTAAAATCGCACTATTTTTATCTTTTTGGTAGAGTTTTCTAAGCCCATCAATTAAAAAGAGCTTTTGCAAAATTAGCAATCTAACTCCATCATAAGCACTAATATCGATACCAAAATATAGCATTTTGTTGCCTATTTTTGGGAGTTTGGATGTGATTTCTAAATAGTTGATATTTTGCAAAATTTTTCCTTGAATAAAAGTGAAGAATTTTACACTAAAACTACTAAAATATAGCTTTAAAACCCCGTATTTAGGGCTTTAAATTTAGCAACACTTTGAACAATTTGAGACATTTGCAACGATATTTAATCTATTTATTAAGTTACCTATCTTTTGTTCTAGATGGGTTTGATATGAGATCATCTGCGCATCATTGGCGCTAATATCTGTAATGTTGCCACAATTGCTACATACTAAATGAATGTGTGGTTGCTCGTAAATATCATATTTTGCTTTTTGGTTTGGGCTATTAACCTCAATTACTAAATTTTCATTTATAAGGGTGCTTAGATTTTTATATACTGTTGCAAGTGATATAGATGGGTATTCGCTTTTAATTTGTTCATAAAGCTCATCTATAGTTGGATGCGTGTGATTGCTTAGTATTTTTAACACACACAGTCTTTGTGGAGTGGCTTTAAGTTTGGCTTGTTTTAAAAGCTCCATGTAATCCATACTTTTTTCCTCTTAATTAAATGGGTATATTTTATCCAAAAAATATTTAAATTCAACTTTATTAATTAATATTTTTTATCTATTAGCCTATCTTGTTTAAAGTATGATTTTTTTAGCAATCTCTTCAATACTGATGTTTAAGCTATTTTCTACTAAATTTATAGATCCATGCGTTATAAACTTATCTTCATACTCAAAGCTTACAATACTTACATCTTTAATATTATTCTCTTGTAAAAATCCAGATAAAATCTCGCCAACCCCACCACGCTTAGCACTATCGCTAAAAATATACCATTTTTTATGCTCTTTAGCAAGGTTTAAAAGCAGCTCTTTATCAAGTGGTTTTATAAAGATAAGATCTATAATTGTAGGATTAATATCTAAAAATTTAGCTACCTTGTATGCTTTAGCCACCGCATTACCGTATCCAATAAATGCGACATTTTCATTATTTTGCGATAAAATTTGGGATTTTCCAAGCTCTACTTTAACTGGTTTAAACTCATCACTAAGCCCAAAATTTCCCCTAGGATATCTAATAGCAAGTGGCGAATTAAAACTATAAGAAAATTCCATAATCTCTTTAAACATTAATTCATCTCTAGGTGCTGCAAGAGTAAAATTTGGTATAGCGTTTAAAAAGCTAATATCAAAAGCTCCTTGATGCGTCTCACCATCTTCTCCTACTATGCCAGCTCTATCCATGCACAAGACTACAGGTAAATTTAAAATAGCACAATCATGAATGACTTGATCATAGGCTCTTTGCATAAATGTTGAATATATTGCAATATAGGGTTTAAAGCCTTCTTTTGCCATTGCTGCCATAGATGTAACTGCATGCTGTTCTGCAATTGCAGTATCCCAAAATCTATCTGGAAATTTCTCAATCAAAGCCCCAATTCCAGTTCCACTAGGCATAGCAGCTGTTACGCCTACTATATTATCATATTTACTAGCAAGTTCTAAAAGTAAACTGCTAAAAATTTCAGTAGCATTTTTTTGACTAGATTTTTGTAGTGCTATACCATTTTGCGGATTAAATGGGCTTACTCCATGCCACTTCTCTTTTGGGCCTTCGGCAATTTCATAACCTTTGCCTTTTATCGTTTGGGCATGGACTATAACTGGTTTTTTCATATTTTTTGCTACGCTAAAAGCTGAGATTAAATCCTTGATATTATGCCCATCTACTGGGCCTATATATTCTAATCCAAGCTCTTCAAAAAACATTCCAGGAGTAATAAGTCTAATGCCTTCTTCTAATCTTTTAGCCATATAAGCAGCTGAGTCTGGCATAAGCTCTAAAAGTTGATTAATTTTGCTTTTAAATTTTTGATAAAATGGCCCCGCCATCATCTGTGATAGGTATTTGCTCATAGCGCCAATCGGTTTTGAGATACTCATCTCATTATCATTTAAGATAATAACACATGGATATTTAAGATCGCCTAGCTCATTTAAAGCCTCATACGCCATACCAGCACTTAATGCCCCATCGCCGATTAGAGCTACGGGTAATCTATCTTCGTTTTTAAGCTTAATAGCCTTAGCAGCGCCTACTGCAAGACTAATAGATGTAGAACTATGTCCAGCTATAAAATAATCATATTCACTCTCGCTAGGTTTAGTATATCCACTAATTCCACCAAATTTACGCAAACTATCAAACTCATTCCAACGCCCGCTTAAGAGCTTATGAGTGTAGCTTTGGTGGCTAACATCAAATATAAATGGATCATTTGGGGGATTAAATACATAGTGCATCGCAATACTAAGCTCTACAACTCCTAAATTTGAGCTTAAATGTCCGCCATTGGTGCTAACTACACTTAAAATTCGTTCCCTGATATCACAGGCTAGAGATTCTAGTTCGCCTAGCTTTAGAGATTTTATATCCATTTTATTCGCTTAATATTTTTTTAATTTTCTCAAATCTAGCCATTATGCTGCCATCGATATTGCCTATATCGCTTAGAACGATTACACCACCAGCTGATACAGCCTCATCACTGCTAAGTTTTATATTAGATTTTAGAGCTAAATTTGATTTTATAAACTCATAATCTTTTGGATTGGCTTTTATCTCAATTGTTGTAGCTTGGTTTAGTTCATCAATTAAGCTCTTAGCGATATTTAAGGCAATCTGAGCTGAGCTGTCTTTTATCTCTTTTAAGACTACTTCTTTAGCAATCTCAATAGCAGTTGCTGCGATTTCACTTTGACTAGTTGCTAGTAAAGCTTCAAGTTTAGCAGTTTGCTCATCGAGCTTATCAATGGAACTTGAATACTTTTTGCTAATTTCATTTAAAGCTGTATCATACTCAGCTTTAGCCTGTTCGTGTCCTTCTCTCAACCCTTCTTCTTTGGCTCTTTGAGTCTCATTTTCTAGGCGAATTTTAAATTCATTCTCTTGATGTTCAATCTGCATTTGAAGCTTAACGATATTACCGCTTAGATCATCAGTTCGCTTTAAAAGCTCTTCAATAAATGTTGATTCTATTAAATTTGACGACTCTTGAGCTGGAGTTGAGCTTGATTCAGCATTTTGTGTATTTGACTCAAAATTATCTCTTGCATCGCTATTTGTATCTTGGATTGGCTCCTTGACTGGTTGCTCTTTTGGCGATTCATTTGATTGGAGCGCTAAAACCTTAAATCTATATGGCTCGACTATATGCTCTTCGTTGTTTTTATGTATTACACTACTTGCTATCATTCTATCATCTCTTCGCTTACGCCGACTTGGAATACTCCATCTTCAGCTAGTTTTTGAACTAGTTCTACAACTTTTCTTTGCGCCTCTTCAACCTCTTTTACACGTACAGCACCAATAAATTGCATCTCTTCGATAAATGCTTCACTTGCCCTTTGACTCATATTGGCTAGGAATTTGCGTTTTAACTCTTCGCCGCTGCCTTTTAAACCAACCATAAGTACCTTTTTATCCACAACTTTGAGAATTTCTCTAATAGCATTGTTATCAAGAGAGCTAATATCATCAAATGTAAACATAAGATCTTTAATGATTGTAGCAAGAGCCGGATCATTTTTCTCAATAATTTCGATTGTAGATTTGCTTGCTTTTTGACCAAGACGGTTAAGAACTTCTGCAACAGCTCTTGGTCCACCAACTTCAACTTTATAGCTTGTAAGGCTATCAAGCTTGGATTCAAGTACGGTTGAAACACGTTTGACAACAGATGGGCTAATATCGCCTAGGTTTGCCATACGCATTACAACTTCGCTTCTAATATCATCTGGTAGATAAACTAGGGTTTCAGCAGCACTTGATGAATCCATATGGGCTACGATTAGAGCGATGGTTTGTGGGTGTTCTTTGACGATAAAGTCAGCTAACTGCTGAGGTCGCACCTGGCCAAGATAGCCAAAAGATTTGGTGGTTTCGAGTGATTTTTGGAGTTTATCCATAATTTTTTGAGCGATTTCTGGACCAAATGTTCTAAATAAAATCTCTTTAGCATATTCGATACCGCCACTTTGTAAATATTGGTTAGACTGACTAACTACATAAAATTCTTCTAGCACTGCAGCTGCTATTGATTTATCGATAGTTTTGGCAGTGGCAATATATTTTGAGATTTCAGTGATAATATCTATATCCATATGCGCAAAAAGCATCGTAGTAACATCTTCACCTAGCTGAATAAGCAAGATGGCTATTTTTTCAGCCATGCTCAAATCTTCATATACTGCCTTTTGTTCTTCGTTTAGCTTCATTAGAATTCCTTATTGGAGTTAAATCCAGTATCATTTTTAAGCATATTTTGCAACAATGTAGCGATCTCATCGCTTCTTTCAGTGGCAATGAGTTTGAGTTTTTCTAGCATAACTTCGTATTTAAGCTCATTTTCATCAAAATTCTCACCAATTCCAAGTTCATCTTCAACCCGTTTTCTAGCAGCTTTGAATTTCTCCAATGTATCCTCGGCTTCTTCTTGGATAGTAGATTCATGTGAGAGCGGCTCAAGACCTTCGTCTTTAGACTCTTCAAGCATTTTATTAAGAAATGGAGTAATAACTTGTTTATAAAATACATATAAAATTATTAAAACTATTAGATATTTTAATACCGGTACAATTGGTTTAAAATATGTATCTACAACTTTTTGGAAGCCTGTTACCTGTGCAATTTTACCAGTTTGTCTAAATTCAAAATTACTTACTGTAACTTCATCGCCCCTATCAGCATTATATCCGATTGCTTGCTGGACTAGACTTTTTATTGAGTTTAATTCATCTTGATTTAATGGAATATAGGTTGGAGTCTGAGCTTGTGAGCCATCTTCAAGTGTTTGGAATTCATACTTTCCATCTACGACTACGGCTGCGGTTACTCTTTTTATCGTGGCGTATTGATCTTTTACTTTTATTGTTTGTTTTGAAATTTCATAGTTGGTATTGGCGACATTTTTGGAGTATAGCTCGGTTGGTTTATTATCTTCTAAACCTTGAACTGGGCCGATATTGCTTACAGCACCTGGAACTCCACCAACATCTTTTGGCTCTTTTCCTTCCCTTTTTTCTTCTATATTTTGCTCACTTCTAATAACTGAATTTGGGTCATAAATTTCATTTATGCTATCTTTGGTTGAAAAATCAAATTCAATGCTAACTTTAGCCGTTACTTTATCTTTTCCGCCAATAAATTTGCCAATCATATCAATGATTTTTCTCTCATATGAATCTTCAAATTGGCTTCTATATTTAATTTGTGCAGCTACTAATTCATTCTCTAATGCAATCTCATCATCGCCAAGTGCTACGCCATCTTGTGTTACTATTTTTACATCTTCTAGTTTTAAATTTGGAACTGAACCAGCTACGATTCTTTTAATTCCATCAATCTGTCTACGATTTAACTTAGCGCCATCTTTAATTTTTACTACAACTGAAGCTGTTGGTGGGACTTGACGCTCGGTAAATACGCTATCTTTAGGAAAAGCTATATACACACTAGCCTTATCAATTGGCTCTAGACTTTCGATGGTTTTAGATAGCTCGCCTTGAATTGCACGTTGGAATTTAACTCTTTGTTCGTTTTCGGTTGCTCCAAAATCTTGTGTATCGTAAATTTCAAAACCCTTTTTATTATCACCCATTATGCCAAGGCTAGCTACGGCTATTCTTTGGCGATAGACATCACTTGTAGGAACTAAAATCGTACCTTCATCAGCTAGTTTATATTTTACGCCTTGAGCCTCTAATTCATTGATAATTTGAGAAGATATAGCAGGATCAACATTGCGAAATAATACGCTATAGCCTTCATATTCAGCCTCTGGGTTTTTATTACTACTGCTAAATAGAGTCAAAAACACCAAAAATCCAATAACCAAAACAACAGAGCTAATAACTACAATTTTTTGCTTTTTGGTTAGATTTTGAACGACTTGACTAATTTGTTGAAAAAGAGCTTTAAAATCCATAATCTATTAAATTTCCTTTTTAAGAGTTTCTAAAACTTTTATATTTTGTTTACTGGTACCTATTGTTATGCGTATTGCATTTAATCCATAGCTTTTTAGATTACGCAAAATTATACCTTGTCTTAGTAGATTATCACAAATTTGAGTTGAGTCTCTACTAGTATCAAATTTAAAAGTAATAAAATTTGTATAACTTGGAATAAATTCAATCCCATTCTCAGTAGCAAATTTTTCAAAAATTTCCATTTCTTTAAAATTATTTTCTAAAGTTTGCGTTATAAAGGCTTGATCTTTAATAGCTGCAATGGCTGCTGCTAGACTAGGAGTTGTAATATTAAATGGCGCTCTAAGCTTGCTAATGGCAGTAATTATTTGATCATTTGCAATACCATAGCCAACTCTCATTCCACCTAATCCATAAGCTTTAGAAAATGTACCAAGATATATAGAGTTATTTAGTTTTACTATATCACTTGGATTTATAGCTTTTTTGCTATCTTTAAATTTAGCAAACTCCATATATGCTCCATCAATTACTACAATGGTATCACTATCAACGCTAGATATAAACTCATATACATCATTAGCATCTAAACATTCACCAAGTGGGTTATTTGGTAGACATAAAAATATAACCTTTATCTCATCTTTGTGTGCTAAATATTGCTCTTTTAGTTGATTTAGGTTGTGTGTAGCACTTGAGGTTTTATAAATTTTAGCCCCAATATGTTTAGCATAAATTTCATACATTGCAAAAGTTATACCTGCACTTAGCATTGCTGTATTTGGATTAAGCTTTGCGTGCATGATAAACTCTATTACTTGGTCGCTACCACTACCAATTACAATATTTTTACTACTTATATGATATAAATTTGCCAAAGACTCTTTAAGTTCATAATAGCTATCATCTGGATATAAATTTGCACATTTGATTGACTCTTTCATAGCTTCAAGTGCAAGCGATGAACAGCCTAGTGGATTTTCATTACTAGCTAGTTTTACTACATTTTGTGGCTCAATGCCAAACTCTCTAATAACAAGCTCGATTGGCTTGCCAGCTTCATATATTGGTAAATTTGATATTTGTGAATTGAAATTCATTCTTGTCCTTCTTGGTTTAAGTAGCTACCCAGCCAGGTGATCTCATGTCCGTTTTGGCTAGCATTTTTTAGCACTGCTTCGACATTTTCATCATCGATATGCCCCTCAAAATCTATATAAAATACCGTTTTAAAATCTTTTTGTTTGATTGGTCTACTCTCAAGCTTGGTTAAATTTATTCCACCTTCTTTAAACATATTAAGCAGCTCTACAAGGCCGCCTGGACGGTGAGCAGTGAGTGCTAGGATGCTGGTTTTATTGCAGCTACTTTTGATATTTTTAAAATCACTTAGTACAAAAAATCTTGTTCTATTTGCCATATTATCTTCGATTTTTTCAAACATTATTGGCACTTTGTTTATATGTGCGGCTATTTTAGAGCAGATTGCTGCTGAACTAGGATCTTGTGAGGCTAAATAGGCAGCTTGAGCAGTTGATTTAGTTGGTATAAACTCTATTGAATTTAAATTATGATCATCTAGAAATTTATGACACTGATTATAGCCTTGCGGATGAGAATATATCTTTTTTATATCGCTTAAATTCTCATTTAAACTAACAAAACTATGGTGAATATCCATATAAATTTCAGCTACGATTTTTACATTTTCATATTTTCTTAAGCAATCAAGGGTAATCCCAACAGCACCTTCTGTATTATTTTCAATTGGTACAACTCCATATTTAGCCTCACCATTGTTAAGTTCCCTAAAAACACCCTCTATAGAACTGATTGGCGTATAGCTGCTCATTGCCCCAAATCTACTCTCAGCTGCTTGATGTGTATAGGTCCCAACTGGGCCTAAAAATGCTACTTTTTGTGGTAGTTCTAGATTACGACTAACAGCAAAAATTTCTAAATATATCGCCTCGATAGCTTTGCTGCTTAGAGTGTTATTAGGTAATGATTTTAATCTTTCTAGTATTGCTCTTTCACGTTCTGGGCGGTAAATTGGAGCATTTGAACCAACTTTTAATTCGCCAATTTTTTTGACAAATTCCATACGCTGATTAAGTAGGCCTAAAATCTCATTATCAATCTTATCGATGCCAACTCTTAACTCATCAATGCTCATTTTAAAATCTCCCAAATTTTACTCACATCATCATATATATTATCAATTTTATCTCTATTTAAATTTGCGGCACTACTTTTATCTATTTTACCACTTAAAACCAAAGCCGTACTCATATTCAACTCTTTAGCTCCATAAAGATCGCCAGTTGCGTCATCGCTAATTATTGTTATATCTTTAAATTCAGCCTTAGGATTTTGCAATTTTAAAAGCTCAAGCGCAGCTGTATAAAATCCTAAGCTTGGCTTGCCAATACTGCTAAATTGCACTCCAGTAGCGTAACTAATCATATTAGCAATAGCGCCAACTCCTGGATATAATCTACCATTTTTTTTGTAGATACTAGTCTCATGCATAGCTATAATTTTTATCCCTTTTAGGGCAAGTTCGTTGATAGTAGCAAAGTCATCAAAGCTAAATTTATCCCAGCTAGCTATTAAAACTGCTTTTGGATTGCTAAAATCTTGTGTGTAGCCTATATTTTGCATAGTAGAAATAAACTCATTAGCTCCAAAAAGCGCCACAGGGCAAGGTGAAATAGTTTTATTTAATACACAAAATGGATCTAAATAAGCACCATCTTTTATTGCCAAACCCTTATCTCTTAGCGTTTGTAAAAACTCATCACTTTTAATTTTTGTATTATTTGTTATAACTACATATGGAATTTGTTTTTGATTTAATTTCTTAAGTAGTTCACAAGCGCCATTAATTGGACTTTTATCGCTATCGCTTATTAAGGTTCCTTGAACATCGATAAAATACATTATATAAACTCTCTCTCATTTTGTATCATATCTTCAAAGCTCTCCCTTTTGCCTATTAAGCGATCTTTGCCGCCTTCAATAGCGACTTGTGCAGCTCTGCCTCTTGTATTGTAGTTACTAGACATTGAATATCCATATGCCCCAGCTGATTTAATTATTAATATATCACCATGTTCTAGCTTTGGCAACTCTATATTTTTACCTAAAAAATCCCCACTTTCACAAATTGGACCTACTACATCACAATTAGTTTTATCTCCATCTTTTAATGCTATTATCTCATGATAAGCCTCATATAAACTTGGACGAATAAGATCATTCATAGCCGCATCGACAATTACAAAACGCTTATCACCATTAGTTTTTTCATATAACACTTGAGTGAGTAATTCTCCGCTATTTCCTACTATAAATCTACCTGGTTCGCATATTATGGTTGCATCTTGACCCTTTAGTGCTGCTAAAATTCCTTGAGCATATTCATATAAATTTGGCTCATTTTCATCACTATATCTAATGCCAATACCGCCACCTATATCAAAGAATTTAATATTTATATCAGCTGCTCTTAACTCTCTTAATAGATCGCTAGTAATATTTGCTGCTTCAATAATTGGGCTAATATCACTTAGCTGACTTCCAATATGGCAGTGAATACCAACTGGATCTAGATTATCACTTCTATGAGCATGTAGATAAATTTTCCTAGCTTCATTTATACTAACACCAAATTTATTTTCATGTAATCCTGTAGAGATATATGGATGAGTTTTTGGATCTACATTTGGATTAACTCTAACTGAGATTCTAGCCTTTTTACCTGACTCTTTGGCTATTAATTCAACTCTTTGCATCTCAGCAAAGCTCTCTAAATTTATCATTAAAATATCTAAATTTAAAGCCTCTTTAATCTCTTCATCGCTCTTGCCAACTCCGCTATAAATTATCTTATAGTTACTAGCGCCTGCTAGTAGGGCTCTTTTTACTTCGCCTATACTCACACAATCAAACCCGCCACCAAGAGTAGCAATATGCTTTAAAAGGCTCAAATTTGAATTGGCTTTAACAGCGTAGCAAATAAGTGACTTTCTAGCATTAAATTCCTTTTTTAATCTCTCATATTGAGTAGTAATATGATCAAAATCATACACATAAAGCGGTGTTTGATACTTATGAGCTAGTTCCAAATAATCCATAAGACTGTCCTTGATAATTTTAGAATTCGTAATGCTACCCAAATTTGGCTTAAATTTAAGACTAAATTTTAGTAAAAATTTGCAAAATTTATTTTTAAAGTTAGGCAAAATATGGGCTTGTTTTTTAAATTTTTTGTGCTAAATTTAACATTTTTTATATTAAATTTAGATTTATTAACTTTAATAATTTTTGATTAAAGCAAAGAATTATTTAAATTTAGTTAGAATTCAACCTAAATCTATCTAAATATTCAAGGAAAAATAGCCCGTTATGTATCTAAATTTGCTTACAACTATTATTGTTTTTGCTCTACAAACAGCTATTAATTTTTTTCTTACTCCATATATTTTGCGTGTTTTAGGCGATGAAGCTTATGGATTTTTAGCACTTGCTAATTCGCTGGTAAATTATGGATTTATCTTAACACTTGTGATTAACTCTGTAGCTAGTAGATTTATTGCCTCTAGCTATCATAAAGGCAATTTTGCTAGGGCTAGCAAATTTTATAGTTCAGTGATTGTAGCTAATCTGATTTTTAGTCTTATCGTTGCGCTAGTTTCGTTTGTGTTTTTGATTAAAATTCAATCAATAATAAATATATCACAAGCCCTTTTAAGCGATGTAAGAGCTACAATGGCAATATATTTTATCAACTTTAGTATTGGGCTATTTAATGCACTTTTTAGCGTGCATGCATTTATTAAAAACCAGATGTATTTAATCTCTATTCGCAATGCTATATCCACTGCTATTTATGCTGGGTGCGTGTTAGGGTTATTTTGGGCGTTTGAGGCTATGATTTACTACACAGCAATTGCAGCTTTAATATCATCAATTTTTGTATTTTTTAGTGCTCTATTTTTAAATCATAAATTTGGGCTAAATTTACACTTTAATTCCAAGCTTTTTAGAACAAAATTTGTCTATGTTTTAGCTAGAAGCGGGCTTTTTAATAGCTTAAATATGCTTAGTCAAGTGCTTATTAGTGGTGCTAGCTTGCTTTTGGTTAATATTTTTATTAGTGCATTTAGTATGGGGATACTAGCGCTTTCTCGCTCAGTTACTATGATTATTGAGAGTTTTGTAGTTACTACTGCAGTAGCGTGGAATCCACGGCTGGTTGCCTTGCATGCAGGCGCTAAGCCTCTTAAAGATGAGGTTATTTTGGCTATTAAGAGTGTAAGCTTTGTCTCGCTTCCATTGATTGCGACTTTTGGGATTTTAGCTGATGAGTTTTATACACTTTGGCTGCCATTTAAGAGCAAAGAGGAGATTGAATTTATTTATGAGCTAGTTTTAATTTCGCTTGTACCATCTATTATTTTTGCTAGTTCACGTCCATTAATTAGCATAAATTTGATCACTGATAAACTTAAAAAACCAGCACTTGTAACGCTATTTATGGCTGTTTGCGTATTTTGTATACAGCTTATTGGGCTTAGTTTTTTTGAGTTTGGACTCAAAGAGATAGTAATTGTAATAACCATTGGAATTGCGCTTAAGATTAGTCTGTTTGATATTGCAAATGCTGGGGCAAATTTGGGGTTAAAACTAAGTACATTTTATCCAATCTATATAAAATGTCTTGCTGTTTTTGCTTTAATTACTGGAATAATTTATCCTATTTCAAATATGTTAAGTGTAACTAATTGGCTGGAGTTTTTACTCTGTTGTACTTTGATGAGCGGGCTTGGTTATTTAGTAGGGTTTGTTATGATATTTAATTTGGCACAAAGGGCGATATTTATAGCTAAAATTAGGGGGCGTTTTTGAAGATTGGATTTGTGATTTCTACGCTTGGATTTGGTGGAGCAGAACGGGTGCTAAGTATTTTAGCAAATAATTTAAGTTCTAAGCATGAAATAACTATTTTTAAATTTGATAGCAAGGCGCCATTTTATGAGATTGATGAGCAAGTGCGTGTAGTAAGCCTAAGCTTACAAAATAGCGGTATTTTAGGTAATCTCAAAAGAGTAATTAGCAAGATTTTTGTATTGCGTAAGATTTTTAAAAGTGGTGAGTTTGATCTTATAATTAGCTTTATGGATAGTACAAATTTATTATGTTTAATGGCAAATTTAGGCTTAAAACAGAGGCTAATAATATCAGAACATAGCGAGCATAGCTTTTTATCTCTAAAGTGGAGAGTGGCTAAAAGATTACTATATCCATTTTGTGATGCTTTATCACTTTTAAGCAAAAACGATTATGAATATTATAAATATGTCAAAAATCGTGCGGTGATTCATAATCCATTTTTTGGAGAGGTTGGTGCTGATTTTGATGAAAGTAAAAAAGAAAATTTAATAATTTTTGTTGGTAGACTTGAGAGTGTAAAAGGGTGCGATATATTTTTAAATTCACTTAAATTTTGCAATATTGGAGATTTTAGTGTGGAGATTTGTGGAGATGGAAGTGAGTTTGAAAAATTTAAAAGTGAGTTTAAAAGCGATAGAGTTAAATTCAAAGGAAGCGTAAGCGATATATCAAGCTATTATAAGCGAGCTAAAATTATAGTTTCAAGCTCAAGAAGCGAAGGGTTAGGAAATGTATTAATTGAGGCGTGCTTTTATAAGGTTGCTAGAATTGCTACACCTACAGTTGGCGCATGCGAATTAATAGAAGATGGTAAAAATGGGCTAATAAGTAGCGATTTTACCCCACAAAGTTTAGCTAAAAAGCTAAACTTGGCTATACAAGATGAGAATTTAAGAGCTAAAATTGTTCAAAATGGCTATAAAAATAGAGCTAGTTTTATGCCTCAAAATATCACTCAAGAGTGGTTAAATCTTATAAATAGAGTATTAAAATGAAAATTATGTTAGTAATTTCTGCACTTAGAAATGGTGGAGCTGAGCGTGTAGTAGAGCTTTTAAGCCGTGAATTAAGTAAAAATTATGAGATTGAGACCATCTACTTTGAAGAGAATCAAAACCACTATAAAATTAGTGGTAAGCTTACTCATTTAGATATTTATAATCAAAAAGGCTGGTTAAGTAAATTTAGTAAATTTTTAAAAATTAGATCCTATATAAAGAGTGCAAAACCTGATATTATAATCACTTTTATGGATCAAACTAATATAAATGTGCTAATTGCCACAGCATTTATGGGAAAAAAAATTATAGCTACTGAACATGTGAGTTATGATTTGCTAAGTTCGCAAATTTGGCGAAAAATTAGAAATTTTAGTTATAGATTTTGCGATGCATTAGTGGTTTTAAGTAAAAGAGATAAAGATTATTATAGTTTTGTTAAGCATTGTGAAATAATATATAATCCGCTATTTATGATTGAAAACTTAGCTAAAATTTCATCAAATTTAGGTGTTAATTTAGCTAAAAAAGATAAACTTATTTTAAGTGTTGGTAGGCTTGAAGCAGTAAAAGGCTATGAGCTATATCTAAACGCTTTAGCTCTTGTAGATAAAAATTTGTTAAAAGATTATAAAATCGCTATTGCAGGTGAGGGGTCTCAAAGACAAAATTTAGAAAATTTAGCTAAAAATTTAAATTTAAATATTGAATTTTTAGGTCATATTAAGAGCGTTGAGACTCTCTATCAAAGGGCTGAGATTTTGGTTTTGCCTAGCCTTAGTGAAGCTTTTGGTAATGTGTTAAATGAAGCTGCAGCTTATAAAGTTGCTAGAATATCTACACCCACAGCTGGAGCTATGGAGATTTTATCTCATAGAAAGGATGCTTTAATTGCTAAAGATTTTAGCCCTAAGGCGCTAAGTGAATGCATAAGTGAAGTTCTAAGCGATCCAAATTTAAAAGAAAATTTGGTAAAAAATATAAATTTAACTAAATTTACTCCACAAAATATTATTTCCCAATGGAGTGAATTAATCGGTAAATTAAAAGGAAAATAATGAAAAAATTAGCAGTATTTATATATTCAATGGCTGGCGGTGGAGCTGAGCGTGTGGTGTCAAATCTGCTTAGTGAGCTAGTAGGGCGTTATGAGATTTATCTCATTTTAATGAATGATCGCATCGCCTACCCAATCCCACATGATGTTAAAATATATTATTTGGAGAATTCTAAGCCTTTTGAAAATGGACTGATTAAATTTGCAAAATTGCCATTTTTGGCATTAAAATATAAGCGACTTTGCCTAGCACTTGGTGTGGATTTGCATTTTGTATGGATGAATCGCCCTTGTTATGTTGCAGCTTTAGCTAGGATTTTAGGAGATAAACGCCCATTAGTGTTAAATGAGTGTTCAACACCATCGGTACTGTATGCTAATGATACACTAAAGTCTAGGATTAGTAAATTTTTACTTAAATGGCTATATCCAAAAGGTGATTTTATCTATCCAAATAGTCTTGGTAATTTGGCCGATTTGCGGGATAATTTTGGCATTGATGAGCGTAAAATGAGAGTGCTATATAACGCACTTGATCTTGATGATATTGCTCGTAAATCTAGTGAACCTATAGAATTTAAGGGTGAATTTTTCTTAAGTGTTGGGCGGCTTGATAGCGGTAAAAATCATGAACTTTTAATTAGAGCCTATGCTAGACTTAAAAATTGTGATAAATCTTTAATAATCTTAGGTGATGGAATTTTGCGCTCTAGACTTGAAAATCTAATAAAAGAGCTAAATTTAGAAGATAGAGTTTTTTTGCTTGGCTTTGATAATAATCCATATAAATATATATCAAAATGTTATGCATTTGTATTTGTGAGTCTTTTTGAGGGATTTTCAAATGCTTTAATTGAGGCTTTGGCGTGCGGCAAGCTAGTAATTACAAGTGAGCATAAAAGTGGAGCAAAAGAGCTAATAGGGGAGAATGAGTGGGGTTATTTGGTTCCTGTAGGCGATCAAGATGCTACACAAAAAGCTATGCAAAGAGCTATTGATGAGCCAAACTTTGTAAAATATTATGAAAAAAACGCTATCATAAGAGCTAAAGAATTTGACAAAAAAATAATAGCTAAAAATCTTATAAATGAATTAGAGGAGATATATGCAGCTTCTAAATAGATATCAAATTTCAATATTTATAATTATTGCCTACCTTTTTGCTTTGTTATGCCGTATGGAGTGGGTATTGTGGGCTGGAGGTTATAGCGATTTTATTTGGAATAATCAGCTGATGATTAGCACAAATGATGGATATGCTTATGCTGAAGGCGCTAGAGATATGATAGCTGGATTTCACCAGCCAAACGATCTTAGCTACTATGGTACTCCGCTTTCTACATTGACATTTTTGCTTTGTAAGGTTTTGCCATTTAGCTTAGAGACTATTATGGTCTATTTAAGCATATTTTTAGCCTCGCTTATTGTTGTGCCAATGATTTTAATAGGCAAAGAATTTGGCCATGTTAAAGAATTTTTCGTTGCTAGTCTCCTTGCATCAATCGCAAATAGCTACTACAATCGCACAATGGCTGGATATTATGATACTGATATGTTGGTAATTGTTTTACCACTTTTTGCTATTTGGGGAATAATCAGACTACATTTGAAAGGTGATTTGATATCTTTTTTAATTATCTCGCTTTCAATGTTGGCATATAATTGGTGGTATCCATCTAGCTATACACTATGCGTGGCTATAACGCTATTTTATGCTATTTATACTGTAGTTTTAGAACGTAGAAATTTAAAGAATTATCAAGCGATTTTATTTATGATTTTAGCTATTACTGCTGCGCCTTATGCAGTTAGATTGGGGCTAATTATAGCGCTTTTTGGCTTGATTTATTTTAGGGCAAATTTACTTAGCGTTAGGGTTATGATTGGGCTTTTTGTATCTGTTTTGGCGCTATTTGTTATATTTGGTGGATTAAATCCGATATGGTTTCAGGCTAAATTTTATCTATTTAGAAGTCTTGGTGATAGTAGTTCAGTATCATTTTATTTTTATAATGTTAATCAAACAATTATGGAATCTGGGCGAATTGATTTAGATCTATTTACTCAGCGTATTAGCGGACATTGGAGTGTGTTTATTGCTGGTGTAATTGGTTATGTTTTGCTATGTTTTAAATTTAGAATATTTTTAGTAGCTATTCCAATGATTGGTCTTGGTTTTTTAGCACTTAAAGGTGGGCTAAGATTTACAATTTATGCTGTACCGATTGTGGCGATGGGATTTGGATATTTATTATATTATTTACTCAAAAGAGCCAAAATAGCAAAGATAAATTTAATAGCTTTTATTATTACAGTAGTAGCGTTGATTCCATCTATTGTTCATATATATTATTACAAACCATCAAGCGTACTATTTAAAACTGAAGTGAATGTTTTAGATAAGCTTGGCAAGATTGCAAAAAGAGATGATTATACCTTGGCATGGTGGGATTATGGTTATGCGATTAGATATTATAGCGATACAAAAACATTAATTGATGGGGGTAAACATTTAGGTAGAGAAAACTATGCAGTTAGTTATGCTTTAACTATGCCACCATTAAATTCTGCTAATATGGCACGATTAGAGGTTGAATATACTGAAAAAGGCTATACGCAAAACTTTGGCGGTAAGAATTTAGAGCAAATTTTAAAAGATTATAACTATATCGAGCTTGGAGAATTTTTAAGTGATATTAAAAAAGAGACTTTTAGTCCGCCTCTAAAGAGTCGTGATATATATTATTTCTTACCTGATAGAATGATGGGGATTTTCCCAGTTGTAGCTAAATTTAGTCGTCTTGATCTACTAAATGGCAAGGAGTGGGCTGAACCATTTTTTGTTATTGCGACCAATTTTGCTCAAACCCAAAATGGAATTGCTTTAGATAATGGTATAATTATCTCAAATGATGCTACGCATATTGAGCTAGGTGGGCAGAAATTTAGGGTAAATAGTTATATTGAAACTAAATATGATGAAAATATGAAGCTAAATAAAACTATTCATAATATAGATAATTTAGCTGATATATATCTGATTTATATGGTTGATTATGGGCGATTTGTTATAATGGATAGGGAGATGTTTAATAGTAGCTATGTTCAGCTTTTTGTGCTAGAAAATTACGCTGATACATCATTTGAGCCTGTTATTTTAGAACCAGCAGCTAAAGTATATAAACTTAAAAGGTAGAGCGTGGTAATAGGGTTTTTATCTCATTCAGATATGAGTATTTATCACTTTCGTTTGCCAATAATGAGAGCATTAAAGGCTCTTGGGCATGAAGTGATTGCTATTGCGCCAAAGGGAGAGTATAGCAGTCTTATTGGTGCTGAGTTTAGACTAGTGCATTATGATATTGATAAGGCTAGTTTAAATCCTCTTAAAGTTTTTAAAGATACAGCAAATTTAGCTAGACTTTTAGGTGGATTAAATTTAGATATACTCCAAACATCAGCACATAAATCAAATGTATTTGGGACACTTGCAGCTAAGCAAGCAGGCGTAAAATGCGTGATAAATTTAGTAGAGGGCTTAGGTAGCTTTTATATATCCAATACTCTAAAAAGTAGGCTTATAAGAGTAGCTATTGAAGGGCTATATTTTATCACATTTAGACTATCAAGGGCTACGATTTTTGTCAATGATTCAGATCCTAATTATATGTTAAGCCGCCACTTAATCCAAAAAAACAAGATAAAACGAATTAAAAGTGTAGGAGTAGATGCAAGTGAATTTGACCCACAAAAAGTAACGCCATATGATTTTAAAAGTGATAAGAAAATCGTTTTAATGATAGCTAGAGCGTTAAAAGATAAAGGGGTGATGGAATTTTATGAAGCAGCTAAGATCTTAAGCGGGCGTAAAGATTGTGAGTTTGTATTTGTAGGTTCAAGTGATTTAGGTAATACATCTAGTCTAGATGAGGATTTTTTACGCTCACCATATGTGCGTCATATAGGCTGGAGTGATAAGGTAGCCAATATGCTTTCATCGTGCTATCTTTTTACTTTACCAAGTTATAAAGAGGGTTTTCCACGTACGGTATTAGAGGCAATGAGTATGGCAAAACCATCAGTTGTAAGCGACTGCGATGGCTGCAAGGAAGCAATAACTGATGGTTTGCATGGTTTAATTTGTAAAGCTAGAGATGCTAATGATTTAGCTATAAAAATATCTAAGTTGCTCGATGATGAAAAAGAAGCTACAAAGATGGGGCAAAATGCTAGAAATACTGTACTAAAACACTATAACCAGCCGATAATTACGGCAAAATATATTGAGTTTTATAAGGAAATTGCGAGTGTATAGATATTTTTTTAAGCGGATTTTTGATATTTTAGGGGCGTTAATTTTAATAATCTTAACTGCACCAGTGATGGCGTGGGCATATTTTGCGATTAAAAAACATCTTGGGACACCTGTAATATTTACCCAAGCACGACCCGGTAAAAATGCTAAAATTTTTAAAATTTATAAATTTCGCTCTATGAGTGATGCTCGTGATGAAAATGGTAATTTGCTTAGCGATGAGGTTCGACTTGGAGAATTTGGAAAGAGGATTAGAGCACTTAGTATAGATGAGCTTCCGCAGCTTTTTAATGTTTTAAAAGGCGATATGAGTTTTATTGGGCCACGACCATTGTTAGTTGAGTATTTGCCACTATATTCTAAAGAACAGAGTCGTCGCCATAATGTCCGTCCAGGAATTACAGGCCTTGCGCAGGTAAATGGTAGAAATGCTATTAGCTGGAAGCAAAAATTTGAATTTGATACATATTATGCTGATAATCTAAGTCTAAATTTAGATATTAAAATTGCTTTTTTAACTATTAAAAAGGTGATAAAAAAAGATGGAATAAATAAAGATGGTATGGTAACTACGGAGAAATTTAGTGGCAATAACTAGTTTGTATATCTATGGAAATGGTGGTCACGCTAAAGTTGTAGCTGATATAGCTCGTATAAATGGTTATAATGATTTAATATTTTTAGATGATGTAAACGGAGTGAAATTTAGCCCTAAATTGCCAAAATATCCTATAATCATAGCTATTGGTAATACTATAGCTAGGGAGCGACTTCAAAGGCTTGTAGTTGAAAGTGGATTTGAGTTAGCTACACTCATCCACCCAAGTGCGATTATTAGCACTAGTGTAAAAATTGGCACTGGAAGCGTGGTAATGCCTAGGGCTATTATTAATGCTAATAGTATAATTGGAGATGGTGTTATCATAAATAGTGGTGCTATAGTAGAACACGATTGCATAATCGGCAATTTTGCGCATATTTGCCCTGGTGTGGCTTTAGCAGGCGGTGTAAATATTGGTGAGCGTACTTGGATAGGGATTGGTTCGAGTATTATTCAAGGGATTAAAATCAAATCAGATATAACTATTGGAGCTGGTAGCGTGGTGGTATCTGATATAGATAGTGGTAGTATAGCTTATGGTAATCCATGTAAGGTACGAAAGTAAATTGGGTTTGATGATTGATTGTGATATTTATCTTAAATTCAATGAAATTTAACTAATATTTTATTTTAAAAATTTAAAGTAAAACTGGATATAAAATAAAAATGAGATATAACAGATTTTTAATTCGCCATTTGGGTATTTATTATATGCTTATTGCCTCTTTGCTTTTTGCTGGGACTGGAGCATTATCTAAAATTTTAAGCAGCGAGCTAAGTTCTATTGAGATTGTATTTTTTCGCAATATCATAGGACTTGGGCTAATAATTTGGATGATTTATAAAAGGCCACTTCATCAAGCTGGTGGCAAGTTTTGGCTACTTGCTTTTCGTGGAATTATTGGGACAATTGGGCTGTATGCATTTTTTTACAATATTGCTCATATAGACCTTGCAACAGCCTTTACATTTTCTAAGACTAGTCCAATTTTTACAGCACTTTTGGCTGCTTTTATTTTCAAAGAGAGACTTAGCTATCTAGGCTGGTTTGCGATTTTTATTGGATTTATTGGAATTTTATTTGTTATTGAACCAACTCTTGGCGTAAGCAAAGATGAATATATAGGCCTACTTAGTGGAATTGGTGCGGCTCTTGCTTATACTAGTATTAGAGGGCTTAGAAAGCACTATGATACTCGTGCTATTGTATTATCATTTATGCTATGTGGGAGTGCTATGCCGCTTTTATCTATGATTGTTGGGAGCTTTTATTATAGGCCAAATTTGGATTTTTTGATTAGTCCATTTGTGATGCCTAGCTTAAATGGTTGGGTTATGATAGTTATTATGGGATTATTAGCTACTGGATTTCAAATTTATCTAACCAAAGCTTATGCAGCAAGTAAAAAAGCAGGAGTTGTAGCAGCTGTAGGCTATAGCGATGTAATCTTTAGTATGATTTTTGGGTTAATTTTGGGTGATGCCCTGCCTGATGCTTGGGCATTTTTAGGTATTGTAATGATTATTGGTGCTGGAATTTTAGTTGCTCGTGAGCGGTAATTTAGCAATATTTGGGTATAATCATAGCTAAAATGAAATTTAAGGTGTAAAAATGATATTAATAGCAGGACCTTGCGTAATAGAAAGTAGAGATTTGGTATTTAAGGTTGCTAGTAAGCTTAGAGAGTTTGCAAATTTAGATTGGATAGATTTTTATTTTAAATCTAGTTTTGACAAGGCTAATCGCACAAGTATTAGTAGCTTTAGAGGCCCAGGACTTGATGAGGGTTTAAAAATTTTAGATGAAGTTAAGAGCGAATTTGGCTTTAAAATCTTAACCGATATCCACGAAAGTTATCAAGCTCAGCCCGCAGCGCAAGTGGCAGATGCCCTGCAGATACCAGCATTTTTATGTCGCCAGACAGATTTGCTAGTAGCAGCAGCCAAAACCAAAGCTATGGTAAATATCAAAAAGGGTCAATTCCTAAGCCCTGATGCGATGAAACATAGTGTTAAAAAGGTCTTAGAGACTCGTGGGGTAAGTGAATTTGGCTATGAAGTTGCTAGAGATAATGGGGTATTTTTATGCGAGAGAGGCTCTACATTTGGTTATGGAAATTTAGTAGTGGATATGAGAAGTTTGCCTATTATGAGAGAGTTTGCACCTGTTGTTTTCGATGCTACTCATAGCGTTCAAATGCCAAGCGCTAATGGCTCTACAAGTGGTGGCGATAGCAGATTTGTCCCATATCTAGCTAGAGCAGCAGCTGCTGTGGGTGTGGATGGATTTTTCTATGAAACGCATATTAATCCATGTGAGGCTATGTGCGATGGGCCAAATATGCTAAATCTTGAAGCCCTTAAAGCAAATTTAGAACAGATCAAAAAAATCAAGGACGCCTTAGGTGAATAATAAAGGATTTTTTTGGGTGATTAGTGGAGCTAGTGTTGAGGCTGGCTGGGCTTATGGCTTAAAGTATGCTAATACACCATTTGAATGGGTGATTACTGCTTTGCTTGCTTGTTGTAGTTTTTGGGCATTTATGATGAGCTTTAAATATCTTAGCGCAAGTATAGCTTATACAATGTTTATTGGATTTGGGACAATTTTCATCGTGGGCGCTGAGATAGTTACAAACTATTTTAATAATCAAAGCATTAGTTTCCTTAGAATTTTATTTATTTTGCTTATTATTATCGGCGTTTTAGGGCTTAAAAGGAGTGAAGCGTGATATATACAGCTGCGCTCTTTGGTGCTGGAGTTTGTGAGGTTTTAGGTGTCGTATTTTTAAATCAAATGGCAAAAAGTCAAAATATCAAAAAGATTGCACTTTTTATGCTTGTAGTAGTAACTTTTGGAATATCTTTAAGTCTGCTTGGCTTTGCGATGAATATATTGCCAATGTCAGTAGCCTACTCAGTTTGGACTGGGATTGGAGCTGTTGGAGCTGTTGGAGTTGGAGTAATATTTAATAAAGAAAAGATAGGTATCAAAAAGGCAGTTTATCTATTTTTGATAGTTTTTAGTGTAATAATGTTAAAATTAATATAAGGAGTTAAAATGAATATAATAGAAGGCAATTTAGCCCTAAAAGGCAGTGAAAAAATAGCTATAATCAACGCTAGATTTAATCATATTATAACTGATAGGCTTGTAGAAGGTGCAAAAGATGCGTTTTTACGCCATGGCGGTAAAGAAGAAAATCTATCTTTAATCTTAGTTCCTGGTGCATTTGAGATACCAATGGCACTCCAAAAAGCTCTAGAAAGTGGCAAATTCGACGCTGTAGTATGCGTAGGAGCTGTAATTCGTGGTTCTACTCCGCATTTTGATTATGTAAGCGCAGAAACTACTAAAGGCGTAGCAAATATAACGCTAAAATACGATAAGCCAGTAACATTTGGCGTATTAACAGTTGATAATCTAGAACAAGCCATAGAAAGAGCCGGCTCAAAAGCTGGAAATAAAGGCTTTGAAGCAATGGCTGGAGTTATTGAGTTGCTTAGTTTGTATGAAAATTTAAAGGGATAAAATGGCTACTAGACATCAAGTAAGACAGTGCGTAGTAAGCCTACTCTATGCTAAGGAGATGGGTAGCGAGATGGAGCATTTTAGCGATGAGTTCTTAGAAGAAAAAAAGATAAGAAACGACCAAAAGAGCTTTACAATTAGCTTATATAATGGTATTTTAGAAAATTTATCTAGCATTGATGAACAGCTAGATAACTATCTTGGCAAGTGGAAAATAGGCGAGATAGGTAGCGTAGAAAGACAAATTCTACGACTTGGAGCCTATGAGATGAGATATAGTGATATAGACTCAGCTATTGCGATTAATGAGGCTGTGATGCTAGCTAATGAATTAGCCAGTGAATCTTCTATCAAGCTTATAAATGGTGTTTTAGACGCTATAGCAAAGGATAAAAAGTGAAGCTTTGTATCGCATTAGATATGGCGCAAAAAGATGAGTGTCTAGCACTAGCTAGAGAGCTTAAAGGGCTTGATTTATGGCTAAAGGTTGGACTTAGAGCCTATTTGCGTGATGGAGCAAAATTTATAGAAGAGTTAAAAAGCATTAGTGATTTTAAGATCTTTTTAGACCTTAAAATTTATGATATACCAAACACTATGGCAGATGCTTGCGAGGTGGTATCTAGAGTTGGTGCTGATATGATAAATATTCACGCTAGTGCTGGAGCAGTAGCCATGAAAACAGTAATGGATAGATTAAATGCTTTGCCTAGTAGGCCACTAGTATTGGCAGTGTCAGCTCTTACTAGCTTTGATGAGAGTGAATTTAAAGCCGTGTATAACTCTAGTATTAAAAAAAGCGTAGTAAATATGTCGCAGATGGCATACACAAGCGGTCTAGATGGAATGGTCTGTTCAGTATATGAAAGTTTAGCTATTAAAGAGGCTACTAGTAGAGAGTTTTTAACCTTAACGCCAGGTATTAGGCCGTTTGGTGAGGATAATGCAGATCAAAAAAGGGTAGCTGATATAGCTACTGCGGTGCAAAATCAAGCTGATTTTATAGTAGTTGGCAGGCCTATATATAAAGCAAATAGTCCAAAAGAGATTACTCAAAGGATTTTAGAGCATATTTAAGCGGTTTTTAAGTAAAAAGCTTGTATAATTTCAGCTCTTTTTAGGACAGATGGGTGAGCGGCTGAAACCACACCCCTGCTAAGGGTGCAAGTCTTAATCGGGCTTCGAGGGTTCAAATCCCTCTCTGTCCGCCACTTAAAGAAATTTTACCTTTATCCAAATCCTTTTTTAATAGTATTATTTAATAAAAAGTATATTGTTCAAATTTGATTAATATTTATC
Organism: Campylobacter sp. P091; assembly: GCF_002138935.1. NCBI lineage: Bacteria > Pseudomonadati > Campylobacterota > Epsilonproteobacteria > Campylobacterales > Campylobacteraceae > Campylobacter > Campylobacter sp. P091. The sequence goes on along the minus strand of NZ_MJKZ01000005.1, from coordinate 48,023 downwards.
TCATCTTTAATTATCTATATTATTTTGGCTTGAAAGTCGATATATTTTTATTTAATTTATTATTTGAATATCTAAACTCTTTTGAGCTTATATTGATATTCCATCATCATCTCTATGAATATTATGTTCTTTTTGTGTTGAATTTATGCTAAAATATATCTGGCTAAGCTTAAAGCTATCTTTTGGTAATGCAAATTTAAAATAGATGCAGTATGTTAAGAATATACCGCATCTAGATCGCTACCTAAACTATCATAGCTAAATAATATAGCTATTTTCTCATCTGAGTATATACATAATCTGCTAATACTTGCATAATAGTATTATATTTTGTTGCATCTTGGAATAATGAAGTGTATGCTTTTTGTGATTGCTCATAGCTTTCTTGAGCGACATTATTAAATATATTAGGGAATATATCATTAAATATTTTAGGTTCAGTTTTAGCTAGGATATCTTAAATGTTAGACGAAAATCCAGCTAAATAGTCTTTAAAGTTAGCTTCAATATTTTGTGGGTCAGTTACTAATGAATCAAATGTGAATTTGCTTATATTATAGAATTGATAGCCAGAAGCTGTAGTTAAGAAGATATCTATAACAGCTAGGTGTTTAACATCCTGATAAGTTTCTTGTACTTCATTGTGAGTAGGCATTAAACAATCATTAAATCTTTTAACTACAGTCATAGGTAGAATAACTAAACCATACTCATGGGGTTTAAAAGGACCTCTTAGCATATCTGCTACATTCTAGATAACAGTTGCTTTCTCTTGTATATTAACACCTGTGTTTGATATTGTATTTAAACTCATATTGACCACCTTTTCTGTGCGATTGTATCATAAATAAGTAATATAAGGGAATTGAAACGAATAAAAAAAGATTGATTAAAACTTAAAATAACATTAATTGGTGGAGGTGTGCGGAATAGTATTTGCCGTGTTTTGTGATATTTAAAGTATTAAAAATAGATTTTTGTAAGTAAAATTATAAGTAAATTTATATTACATAAACTATATTTTATAAATAAATTTGTATCTATATAAAGTATATTTCCATAAATAAATTTATATTACATAAGCTATATTTTGATAAATAAATTTGTATTGCATAAAATATATCGGTGCTTTTTGGATTTGTTCTTTTTTAGAAAATAAGGTTATAAAATATTTTAAAAAAAAGGAGATAAAATGAATATAAATGAGTTTGGAGATATTATAAATACAATTTTTGGTTCAGTGATGAGTGATAACTCTATCTATAAAGCTAATCAAAGATATTTAGAAGAGAAATTCGCAGAGTATAAAATCGATAGCAAAACAGCTACAGAGCTACTAGCAAAGACAAATTCAGAGATGACGATTAGCATAACAGCGGTGTGTGTCAATGCTACAGTTGAGCTGCTAAAAACTCAAATTCAAGCTGGATTAGCTCAAGGCGAAAAGGAGTTCAACGCAGCACGCACAGAATTAGTGAAAGCACAAACAGCAACTGAGACTAAAAAGGCTGGACTCGTAGATAGAGAGAAGGCAAGCTTTGATGATAATTTAAGGATAAAAGAGGCTGAAAATTTAGCCAATGTAGTCAGCATGTATGCTGCTGGTGGTATGGCAATCCCTGGCGAGTTACAAACTAGCATGCTTGATGCGGTAAATAGAATCACAAAATAATGGCAAAAGTAAAAAATACATATTTAAAAGGTTATAAGACATTAACGCAGTTTAATACCCCTTTTAGGCAGACTTGGGAGATTATAAAGTGGCGTAATATCGCCTTTATAAAACTAGTAGAGCTTTTACATATACAGCTAATGAGAAAAGGCAGATATAGATATTATGGGCTATATAATCATCCTGTATATGGGCAAGTCTATTCTATATATAAGTATAATATAAAATCTGGCTCAAAAGCCCCATATAGCTATGATGGTGCTATGGGGCTTAACCAATTTTTCGTAGGGCAAAATCCATATGCGTGGTATCAAGGCGACCCAGGAAGCAGTAGTGGGATATATCACGATACTTGCGAGATAATTAGAAGTCAAGATAACGCTACTTCTACCATATATGGCTATAAAGATTTATCACTAATTAAAAAATGGGGGCAAGGTGAGATGGTGCATAGCCTTCATCCTGTATTTAATCCATTTAAAGATAGAGAGTATATATATCGGTTTCCTGTTAAGGCTAAGATAAGTTGTAGATTTGAGTGGGATAATATAGTTTATAAAACTAAAAATTTTAAAGAGATACTAGATGAGAATGGAAATAAGATAATAGATAAATCACAATCAACTATAAAAGTTTTTAGAAATGTTAGTATAGATATGGAGCGCTGGAGAATAAATCTTGATGGCTCTAGGCAGAGATTAGCTGATATAAGGGATTTGAACTTTAATACAACTTTACAAGCTACACCGATATATGGATATCAAAATGAGCATACCAAAGAAGAAATAATTACTGGATATAATAAAGATATAAATATATTTGCATATTTGCCTGAATTTTATAGAGAGTTAAAAGATAGTAGAGTTTATACCTATGATGAGATGACAAAATTAATAGGTCAAACATTGGAGTGGGAGCTAGTGCTTAATGGCGATGATGACTTTGTGGATATATATCTTTGGGGTAAATACGCTGGTAGGATAATTGCCTTTGGTGATGGTGAAGTAGCTGGGTATATGGATGATGGTAGGATATTGATACAAGGCACCAAGAGGGAGCAACATAGATTTACCACTGGCTCTGATAATGAACATACACACTACTTTTATTATGAAGTCCCTACGCTAAATTTGATAGAGACATTTGACCCCGCAACTCATATGCCACTTCGTGGAGCGTTTAAATTCGTTACAGAGTGGCAGAGCCATTATGGACTACATGTAGAAGAGGATAAAGAGACTTGGGAAAAGCTAGTGCCTATAGTAGTAATCATAGTAGTTATAGTGGTAACTATCGTTACATGGGGGACATGTACGGCTCAGACTGCGTCTGCTGGTTCGGCTGTTACAGCTGGGACTGCTGGAGCTACTGGCGCTGGTGCGGCGGCTACTACTGCTGGGTTTTATAGTGCTAGCGCTAGTGCTTTAGCCTCTATTGGTATCACTACTGCGGCTGGGACATTGGCACTATCTTCTATATTTTTAAGTGCTTTAGGCTATGGGCTAAGCTACGCTGGTGCTAAACATGGTATAGAAGGGTTAATGATTGGTGGTAAAATCGCTAGTTTCGCTGGTGCGGCAATGGGTGTAGCATCGATTGCAACTAACATATCTACGGCGTTATCTACAGCGACTGCTGAAGCTGTGGCTAGTCAAAGTGGTTGCTATCTATCTGAAACAGCACTTGCTAGCAGTGGCGCAGCAAGTGGCGGGGCAGCAACTGGACTAATGGTAAATAGCGGTATGAGTATTACCACAAATTTGGGAGTAACGACTGTAAATAGCGGTATGGGCGTGGTGAGCATAGGCACAGCAAATTCAAGCGTTTTGTTTGTCAATGGTGTGGCTATGAGTGGGACTGGGATTATAGGCTCTATGGCGGCACAATTTGGCTTTTCTATGACTACAGTAACGCAGCTACTTAGCTTATCAAATATAGCGACTACTACCTACTCCATCGGCAATAGTTTATATGGTGGATTTAATAGTGTCAAAGATGTATTAAGCTCACTGCGTGGGGAGCCAGTAGACCCGCAAATCCCTACAAATCAAAGCGATGAAGAGGCTCTAGCAAATGGCAATGGGGCAATAGGTGTGAGCTCTAGTGTGGTGATGAGATTTGAGCGGGATATAATGCCAGCGGATTTGGGGCTAGATGAAGACTCATTGATTTATGTTCGCTCACTGCTTAAGGCATATATCCACGACAAAGGAAATCTAGCAAATTTAGTAGATAATATCATTCAAACAAGGCTAAAAAAAAGATATGCGCCATTAATTCCAGCTAATGTATAAAAAATTCATATCTAATAATTAGAATTTAAAGGGATAAAATCATTATAAAAAAGGAGTTAATAATGATTTGTCCTAATAATTTTGCTAAAGAGGTGGCAAGAGCTAGTGGGCGTAAGATGCCTGATGTGAGTGATGAGCTAATGAAAAATGGCTTTGATAGTGTAAAAAAAGGCGATGAGATAAAGAGAATTAATACTCAAAAATTTAGCAGTAATAAGGTAGAAAATGATAACCTAAATTCTCTATATAACTCAAGCGATGAGATGCTGCAGATGGCTGCAAAGGCTGGAGAGTATGAAAAGGTCTTTAAAAAAGAGGCTAGAGGAATACATAATGTAATGAATAATGGTAAAAAATCTACACTAATAAAGCGTGATTTAGATAGTATAGATAGTGCTATAAAATTTGAGCGTGGATTTAATAACAAAAACAATAAAGGCTATGGTGCTGAGCATATAATAAAACACACGATAAGCAAAGATGAAAAAGGCTATATCACTGATATTGAACTAGCAAATTTAGGTAAAAATATAAGAGAGTATATTAAAAATCATAAAGAGCCATTCATAGATAAAAATGGAGCTAGGATATATGAGTGGGAAAATAGTGATGGTGTAAGATTTAGAGCTGTGGTGGGTGATATACAAGGCAAAGCCCCTACTACAGCGGTAGGATCCAAAAGTGGTTTAGCTTTGCGTGAAAGGATTATAACATTCTATTCTGATAGAAACCTTAATGAGCCTATGAATTTTAAAAATCCAAATTTAAATAAAGAGAATGGAAAAAATATCGAGCAAGAGCCAACCACACAACCAATGATGAATGGCTTTAGCACTATGGCTATGCAAAAGGCTATATTACACCTAGGTAGTGGCGGTATAGGCGGAGCGATGAATGCCAATGCCGAGCAAGACCCAAATAAAAAGGCCGAAGCGTTTGTAAAGGGATTTTTGTTAGGAGCTGGTGGCTCAGTTGGAGCTATGAAAATGCTAGAAAATTCAGCCAAATTAGCCCCACAATTAGCACAAGTTAGCCAAAGGTTAGCTAAGGATTTGCCTATGATTTTAAATGATAGACCTGATATTGTAGGTAAAGTCCTAGGCAGAACGCCAAAGGAGAATTATAACTATATTTTTGGCGGAGAGAACGCAATAGGAGCTAATAAAGCCAAGCTAAAAACCGCTAGGGAAATGGCAAAAAATGGAGCAGATGAGAGCCAAATTTGGGCTAAAACTGGCTGGTATAAAGATATAGATAAGAAGTGGAAATTTGAGATAAATCCAAAGGGTGGAGAGCTAAAAGAAAATGCTATTAGTAACCATATAACAAAAGTAAAATCAATAGAAAAAGAGATTAGCGAGTTAGAAAAAATCAAAGATGGATGGGGCAATATAGAACAACGGATAGAAGCTGGGAATAAAATAAATGAGCTAAAAAAACAAAAGGATAAATTACAAGTAAATGTCGGTGATATTTTAGATGACAAAATGCTTTTTACTTCATACCCAGAGCTGAAAAATATTCAAGTTGTTTTTAATAATTATGATGGTGGTGCGTCTTATGGTGGGAAAATAGAATTAAGTAGAGCTTTAGAGCCTACTATGATGAAAAGTGTCTTATATCACGAACTACAACACGAAATTCAAATTATTGAACGCTTTGCTAATGGTGGTGGCTATTTTGCTGATAAAACAGAAGTTGAAGAACTTCTAAAAAAATACCCTAATGACGCTGACTTAAAAAAACTATATGATGGGCTAGAAAATGACTATATATATGAAGATGCCGAGTTTAATGTATATAACAAACTAGCAGGTGAAGCAGAAGCTAGAAATGTCCAAGCTAGACAAGCAATGCTAGAAAAAGCAGATAAAGAAGCTAAAAAAATAGTAGAAATGATAAAAGACCCTAAAAAAGCTATGGCAATTTCTAGGGACTTGGCAAATGTAGATGATTATGTGAAATTAGCAAGTGGAAATAATACAAAGGGTGCTATCCATATAAACTTACGCCACACAAGCGACCCTAAAAAGCTAGGATATGTTACAAATGATGAAATATCAAGGCTTGGCGAAAATATGAGAAAGTTTTTGCTAAAACATAAAGAGCCGTATTTAAAAGATAATAAATTTGTCTATGAGTGGGTAGAAAATGGCAATGCTTATACTTTGGTAACAGATAGCAGGAGCTTGCAACTAGCTCCATTTAACCATACCGGCACTCCTGCTAAGGATGAAATTATAACATTTTATTCTAACAGAAATCTTAAAACTAACGGAGCTTATAAATTTACTAACCCTGAGATGACTTGGCAAAATGCTATTTTGCCAAACTCTCAGTTGCCACACCCTGATAAAACGCTAGATATAGCACCAAATGATAGAATAGTAAAATATGATAGCTATATGAGTGCTAGTTATACACCTAAGCAAAAAGAAGTGCGTGGGGTATATAATGTGTTAAAAAATGGGAAACAAAGCACTAGATTATATAAAGATATAACTGCTGATTTAAATGCTGTTGATAATATAGTAAAGTTTGAAAAAGGTAAAAAGGATTATCGCACAAAAACTGGGTATAAAAATGGTTATGGCTTAGAGCATATCAAAAAACACTTAGGAGCTGACAAAAATGGCTATGTAACAGAGCAAGAGCTTTTACATATAGGCGACTTTATGCGTAGTGGCAAGATGAGTTATATAAAAGAATATAAAAATGGTAAAGAGAGAATAAAGCGTGTTTATGAAAGCTTCGATGATGAGGGGACAAGATTTCGTGTTTTAGTTGGTGAAAATGAAAAAGGGGATACTACAATAAGCTTTTTTAGTAATAGAAAAGCCCAAGTAGGGTTCACGCATAATGCGGAAAATTACACTAACAACCTAAAGGGCTTACGGAATAATTCTACCACAACTGCTAATAAAAGTCAAGAAAATATCTTAAAAGGAGTTGATGGCAAGGAGTATCCAAACAGCATAGCAGGAAGGTGGGAGAAAAGAGTAGATGAAGCCTTTGACTGGGCGTACAAAAATATATATGCTAAGGGGGTTAAGAGTGGGATAGAGGTGGTTGGATCTATAAGTCGGATGATTGGTTCGCAGAGTGGAGCAAAAATCCAAAGGGGATTAGAAAAAGCCTTTGCCCTGCAAGATGAGATAGGGGCTTTAAGTAGGCTAAAATCAGCATATCATCGCAATAACCAAGTAGCAAGAATGGAGGCTATGAAGGTGTATGAGAGCTTAGTAAAGTTAGAGATAGATGAGAGAGTAGCACTATTTAGAATGCTTGATGGGCAAGAAGTAGAGCCAAATTTGGCTGGGAAACTACGCCCAACATATCAAAAACTAAGAGATAAAATAGATGAGAGAGCAGAGCAATTAATCTCCTTAGGAATGCTAAAAGGGGAGAATGCTAAAGAGAATTATATAAAATATAGCTACTCGCAATATTATGGTAAAAATGGGGTATATTCTAAGGGATTTGGTATAGGTAAGCTAAAGGCGAGAGATGAGAATTTAAGCTATGAAGATAGAGTTCAATTAGGTTTGATAGAAGACGCAGCCATCGCAGTAACTCAAACTCTAAATTCACAAAACAGTCAGATACAAAAGGCTATTTTATTTAAAAGCTTAGCTGATGAATACGCAGTAGTTCAGCCAAAAGATGGTTATGTGAAGGTAAGTGATGAGAGCGTGGGCGGTGGAGTTAAAAAATATGGGGCATTAGCTGGGAAGTATGTGCCAAGCGCTGTGTATGATGACTTACAAAATGCTGGGCTTGTGAGCAGTATCTTTGATGTCATTAGACCATATACAAATGTGATAGATCATATCAAGGTAAATTTAACTGTGAAAAATCCCGCAACTCATGGGTATAATGTGCTTAGTAACTCGGTTTTGGCTTTCTTGCATGGGGATTTGGGGGCGAATTTAAAGCTAATGAAGCTTTTAGCCAGTGATAAAAAAGGCTTTAATGAGCTACTAGCTAAAGCTGAAGCGATGGGACTTGATACGGCTAGCGATGATATAGAGATGAGAAATTTGCTAATGGCAAATGATGAAATAGCAAAAGAAGCGCTAAAAACTAAAAATCCATTAGGATACTATATAAGCAAAGCTTGGCAAAATATCTATCTAACTAAAAATAGCGCCACTGGCAAGGTAGCTAGGAGTGCTTATGCGTGGGAGGATAAGTGGTTTAAACTAGCTAGATTTAAGAAGAATTTAGATATGGGTATGAGTGATGAAGCGGCCTTTAGTGATGCTAATAGTGCTTATGTGGATTATAGCTCACACTTTAATCCGACAATTAAGCTGCTTGATAAGACTGGGGTATTGCCGTTTTTTCACTTTGCGGTTAAATCTAGTATAGTGGTAACTAAAGCAGCTATTAAAAATCCAGCTAAATTTGCTATGTTGCAAGCTGCTTTGATAGGCAGTGGGGCTTCTAGTTTGCCATATTGGTTTGATAGTGAGCAAAAAGATGCTGATAACTCAAGATTGCCTGATTGGGCGAGTTCAAACTACTTGCCTAATCTCTTTGGGGTTAAAAATCAAGTTCAAATAGGGGAGTCTGGACTATACTTCAACGCTGCTAGGGCGATGGCGGGATTTAGGCTTAGTAGTATAGATGATATCACTGGTGGTGGTGGATTAATTGGTGGGCTTTTGGATATTTTGCGTGGTAGAGATAGCTGGGGGAATGATATGGTGGGTAAGCATGATCCAGCTATAAAACAGCTCACGGCTAGATTAGATGCGTTTTCTAAGCAGTTTTTGCCATCGATAACCTTGGGTAGATATGGCAGACAGGGCTTAGCCATAGCTACAGGCAATAATCCTAAAAATGCATATGATGAGCCGATGGGGCTAGGGGAGCTAGCGGGGAGATTTATGGGTCTTAGAATGATAAATGAGAAAAAGGAGCTAAGAAGTGCGGCAATAAACGCTAAAAATAGATATAAAAAAGCAAAAGAAAAAGGCGATGATGGGGCTATGGTGGTGGCGTTGAATGACTTTATGGCGTGTAAGGCGGCGGCATCTGATATGGGTGTGAGCTTAGAGGCTCTTATGAAGATGAAAAAGAGGGATATAAAATAGCTCATTTTTATGAATTAGTAGGACTAAAATTAGCTTTGAATTTAATCAAAAGGATAAGAAATGACAACAAAACAGATAAGCCAGCGTACTGGAATACCTTGGTCTACGCTAGTAACTTGGGCTAAGAGCGACCCAGCTGGGTGGAGATATCAGCTAGTTATGGCGATGAGTGTGGCAACGCCTGAGTTTTTTAGTAAATTTAATCCTAGAGTTGAGCCGCAGCTTGATAATTTACAAACAAATATTATAGGAGGTTTAAAATGATGTTATGTGGTGTAAATAGAAAAGATTTTACTAATTTTGTATGCTTAAATAGTGGTCGAGGTGCCTTAATGATGAGTGGGGGGGGGGTCTTACCGTATTAAAGGTGTGGTGAGTTCTAACTACACTTGGCCTACATATAATCAAAAAAGGTGCTATTTTAATGATGATGCAAAGGCATTACATATACTCATAGATACTGGTAGAACCGGTAGCCCATATGGTAATAATATGTCGTGGGATATAGATATTACTCTACAAGCTCAGGGAGCTTTATATTTTTGGGGTGCTTATTACACCTCGCCTAGTGGGTGGAAGTTTACTGGGAGTGTTGAGAGAGTGGGGTAGAGTGTATTATCAAACGCTAAAGCCTAAGGCGGCTTTGTTTTTTTCGTTTATAAATAATAGTGTCGGTAGGGGAGTAGTTTAAGGTTTGTTGGATTATTTTGTGGTGGAATTTGGGGGTGATGGGGTGAAAACTTAAAGTTATGAAAACCATAATTTTCAATACTAAAATAAGCGTAAATGGCGATTTGTCCATAAAATAGGCGTTTAGCAATCCTTTTTTATATCTGTTATAATGATATAATATTATTTTGTAATAAAAAAGTAATATTAATATAAAATTAAACTTAATTTTAATTCTAAACATTTCTTATATATATCTTAATCGTATCTAGTTCGTATTTTGTAACCCCTTGATTTTGCTTAAGCTTTGTTAGGCAGTGGGGCGATGAAATTAGCGGATACTAGGGAAAATAAGCGCATAAATAACCTTATCATACAGAGGGGGCGTGTCCCCCATTGAGATTGCGTGCGTGTAATATTACGCTATTTTGTAAATTTGCGAATTTTTAAAGGTTTGCTTTGCTTGATTAGGGATATCTAAGCTAAATTTGAGTTAGCACAGGGATTTAAGACGGCGTGGTGATTGAGTGGTGTGGTGTGATGGGGGTTAAAATTTGTGAGATGGGGGGGGGTAGATTGTGGGGCGTGGTTGTGGTTGAGTGGTTGTGTGGGTTATGCCTAGCAAAATTTTAGATATTGTAGTATTCGATAGTGGTGTGGTGGGGTGTGATGATTATTCGTGGTTGAGTGGTTAAGGTGTTAGAATTTGGAGCCATGTAAAAACACCTATTGGCGATATAAAAGTAAATGTAGAAAAAGCGTGGGAACACTTTAAGAAAAATACTTATAACCAAGATAGAAGTGATTTAAGTGGCGCATTTATCCACACTCTACAAGACCCACTTTTCATAGTCAAGCAGAATTGGAAGCCGACAGCGTCCCCTCATACTATGGGGCAATCCATCGCAAAAAGCCAAAATGCTAAACGCTTAATGGACGATCGACAACAAGAAATTATAACGCAATCTACAATTTTTTTCAAGCCTTTTAGTGATGAAAATGGCGCTATTGTGGGGGCGTGATTAGCCAAATTTAAACCCACGAAGTATCTGAACTGTCATAATCCCATATATTATCAGCTTCACTCTCATCATCTTTAGCAAAGTATCTGCCACGGGTAAATTCTTTGATATAAGCTACTGCGTCTATGATATCATCATATTTGCTATCAGTTTGCGGGTCAAAGCTTAGGAGTTGGGCTTCTAGCTCGCCAGCGTTTTGCAAACTTGCGTTTATAATCACTCTACCACTAGCAAAATCTGGATGTAATTGCGATATACGCACATTTTTGGCGTTGCTATGGTGTTTTAGCTTTTCTACTGGGATAGTTATGCCTGATCGTTTTTGGACTTGATCAATAGTGTAGAAGAAGTCATTTTGCGCTCCTGCACGCTCAATCCCAAATCTAATAGGGCGAAATTTCAAATAAACTTCTAAAGCTTTTAACCCCTTTTCAAATGGAGTCCAATGTCCGCACTCAATATCAATTATATAGATATTATACTCATTTACCGCAAATGTTACAATAGCCGTTTTATCATGTCCATCATAGGTGGCTAGATCCATGGTGGTGTAGATGGTGCATCTATTTAGCTCTAGCTCTGAGTTGTTTTCTAGTGTTAGGCTCTTGGCTGGGTAGGCTGTGATCTCTATAGTCTTAATGCTATCGCTATCGCTGTAATATACTGGAGCAACGCTAAGATCATAATTAACACGCTTAAAGTATCGTAGATACTCACGCTTAAATAGCTGCTTTTCTGGGCTGATGGCTCTACACATATACTCTTGATAAAACTCATTTTCTAAGCCTAGCTGGGCTAATTCAGCCTTTTTAGCCTCTATAAGACCAATAGGGAAACGAGATGGCCAAGTCGATCTATTATTCTCTATAATTGGTATTCGCTTAGTTTGCCATCCCCTAGAGTTCTCTTCTTTGTCCATTAGAATGGTATTTAATAGGCTATCTTCGTGGATTATTGTGCCTATTATTACAAGTTTGCCTTTTGTAGGGTGTAAAGTAGGGGCTAAATCAGCAAAGAACCACTCCTTTATCTTTTGTCTATTTTTGATATTTGCTATGGCGTATTGACCTAATTTGCTCTCTAGATCATCAGCTATTATAAGGCTAGGTCTTCTGTGATGATAGATATATCCCCTAGGGTCTTGCCCTGCGCCCATAGCACAGATGAAGCAAGCTCTCTCTAAGCTATTGCCATCTGCGTCTTTTAGACCTGCGTTTATGATTATCTCACATCTATCACTTGCCCAAATCTCGCCCTTGCTGATAGCATAGCCTTTGCGATTAGCGCTAATTATCATATCTTTTATATCTCTTAAGAAGTTACAAGCCTTCTCTTTATCAGATGATACTAGCATGGTAAAGGGCTCATAGTGGAAGAATAGCTGACATACTACAAAAATTTTATTAAGTAGAGTGGATTTACCAGCACCACGAAAGATGGCACACGCCTTTTTATTACCATCATTTAGTATAAACTCTAATATCTCTAGATGAAATTTGGGCGTAGGATTTTCAAAGATTTCAGGGCTAATATCCTTAGCAAATTTAAGATAGTTAAGTATCTCTTGGTTCATATTTTAAGCCTTTTTATTTTAATATAGCTTAAAATTTTCTATAAAAGCGGTAAGCGTTTTGAGATTAATGCTGTTGTTTTGTTGATTTTCTTATAAAATTATGTTTTCATCACTCATTTTAATCTCTCTGTTACTTCTTTTATAAAATTTTTAGCATCAAGAAAGTAGTTAGGGTAAGCTTTTTTAAGCTTTTTGATACTATCAATGCTAACTAAAACGCTTTGCATGCTGTCGTTTGTCTCCATGCTTTGATACATTGCCTGAGCTAAGAGTTGTTCGCCTTTGCTAAAGGCTGTTAGCTTTAATATGCCGTCTTTGGCATCTAACACCATAAGATAAAGACTCTCTTCATTACCAGCTTTTTCTAACTTATCGGCTACAACATTTAAGCCTTTTAATAAAAAAAGTATATTGTGCTTTTTGTCTAGTTCCCTTATCTCGTATTTGTGTTCTTTTGCCCCAGCAAATAGCTCAGCACATAGCCAAAAAAAGCGTTTAAAATGTTCATCGCCGTAGCCTGCTTTAATGTTTGTGCTACTTCGCAGGGCTAAAATTTCAACTGCTGTAGCCCAGTAGTGTTGAAGTAAGTCCCTAAGTTGCAATTCGATATGATAGCCATTTACTTCATCTATTTTGCCGTTGTATTTAAAAACTATGTGATAACTTCTGTATCCATCCGCCTTAGGACGAGTTATGTAGTCGTTTTCTTTTGCTATTTCAAGCACACTTCTTTTGCCAAGATAAACCTCTTTTATACTTTCTACAAACTGCTTAACTTCGTTATTGTTCTTAAAAACGGCTCTAACACCGCCTATATCTTGCATTCTGTCTAAACACATACCTTCAAAGCGTTGAAGTTTAGCTTGTATCGAGCTTAACCTCTTAAGCCTTCTAGCTATAAAAAGCGGTTTTGGGAGTTTTTTAGATATTGTTTTTACTAGCATTTTCATAAGCTGAATATGATTGCTTCTAAAAGTTGAGATAACATCCAAATCCTCTTTTGTAGTGCTATTGTTTTTTAAGCTTAGCCCAGCTTTTCTAACAGCAGTGTTTGACACTCTCATATTTTTACCTTAGTTAAATTTTTGGATATTATTTTACCAAAAATAGCTTTTAAATTCCATATAATAATATTATCAAGAAAAAGCTTAAAATAAATAGTGCTACAACTCTTAGAATTTCTAGCCAAGGTAGCAAGATGGCAACTGCCATCACTATTAAAATTAGATTTTGTGCTACCATATTTTGCTCCTTTTATATGCGTTTAGGGTTTTGGGTTTGGCTTTGGTGGCAAGGCTATCTATATCGTTAGTTTTATAGACAACTGATTTGCCTATATGATAGGCCTTGAGATAATTAGTCTTATCCCAGTGCCACAGGGTTGAGCGGCTGACATTTAGAAGTTTTATGGCTTCTTTGATTGTTATATATTTTTCTTTCATTTATAAGCCTTTTAAAGTTCTAAATTTGTGTAGTTCTATGAGCTTATTGCAATACCATCTGGCTTTTTGTAGGTCTTCTAGCTCATCATCCTTTTTACCAGCACGGCTAAGGTATTTGATAGCATTGCCTTTACAAAAGCCTTTGAATTCTTCATAGCTTAGCCATGCGCCTAAGACCTTTATGGTCTCATATGGGTTATCTCCGCCGTAGTGTGGTGGGTGGTTTATCTTATTCATTGTCTTCTCCTATAACTTCTTTCTTGTAATTCTTCAGCCCAAAAGGCAACTTTTAACTCTTCTATGCTAGGGCGCCCATTTTTATGGGGTACCCCACGAAGTGGGGCTTTAGTGCGTTTCCAAAGTGCCAAACTTTGGTCGCAAAGACGGACTTCGTTCGTCTGCGAAGTTAAATTTGGCTGCTCTATCTCTATGCTTTGTGGCAACTCTGGGGTAAAAAGCTCGGCTATGCTTTTTGGCTCATAATCGTTATCAAATAGTGGCAGTGTCGCATCACCTTCGCTTAGTCTCTCCCACATTATTCTCATCCTTTGTGTGTGTTTAGATACTACTTTTGCTTTTGCTTTCCACTGGGCAGTAAATTCATCGCCTCTATATCGATTAAGGATTATGGCTAATTTAGTATTGGTTCGTACTTGATGTGGCATCATAGCTGTAAATCCTTAAGCGCTAGTTTATACCTTTTGATTAGAATTTTATGTGCTTTTATCCTTTTGTCCCTTTTATTGCTTTTAGGGAAATTTGTTTTTATATACTCTATAGCCTGTTTATTTAAGGCTATAGCGTGGATCAGTCTTAATTCATCGTCTATAAAGGCCATAATCTCTCCTAAAATGGGATAGAGTCATCTACTACGCCGCTATGCAAATCTTTTAGTGTAGTTTTTGGCTCTGCTGGCTCTGGCTCTTGCGTGTGCGTTTGGGTGGTTTGCTCTTTTTGTTTTTTAGCTGGCTCCCAAATTATATTCCATAAAATCGCTGGATTATCATCAGCATATGGCTTAAAGCAGATAATCTCTATCCTACCACCACTAAAGATTGGGCTATCTATATAGCCACTCATATACTCATTGCCACTTTGGCTAGTTCGTAGCCAAAGTGAGCCTATAATGATGTTACTCGCCAAATTTGATTTAAGGCGTGGGAGCTTTAAATAGTATGTTGGCGAATTTGGGTTATCGCTATTTGCTGGGCTTATAGTGAATTCTAACATATTTGCCACGCCTAGAATTTGCATTGAACCACATAAATATTTAACTATCTCATCTGCTTGAGTAAAGCTTTTTTGTGTTATGTAGCCTATTTTCATATTTTCTCCTTTTTATTTAAAAAACACGCACCAATGCGACTTATTAGCTGTATTTTGCGTGATTAGTGGCTTTTGTGAAAAGCACTTTAATATCTCATTAAGCTTTATGTCAATTTCAGCCCACTTAAATATAAGCGTGCCACCGCTTTTTAGCACTCGCCAGCACTCATCAAAGCCACGACCAAGCTCGTCTCTCCACTCTTGCGGTAGTTTGCCATATTTAATCACTATAAAGCTCTTATCATTTATTCTTGAACAATGCGGTGGGTCAAAAATCACTAGCGCAAAGCTTTCATCATCAAAAGGTAGATTTTTGAAATCTACTACCATATCAGGATTAACTACAAATTTTTTGCCATCGCAAAGCGTAGTTTCTAACTTTCTTTTATCACAAAACAGCACTCGCTCATCTTGCTTGTCTTTGTAAAACATACGACCACCACAGCAAACATCTAAAATAGCTTTACTCATTTTTAATACTCTCCCATAATTTTTGATACCATTTTTTGGCTCCATTTTTTTATTTTTACTCTGTCTCTATATCTAGTGAAATTTGGTTTAATCTCTCAAAAACTTCTACACTTGAGACTGCCTCAGTAGCGATATGAGCTAGGCGGTCATTCATCCTATCATCTCTATCAGCTACGATTTTAAACAAAGCTTCAAAGCGTTTAAACTCATCTTTGCTTAATGAGCCATTTTGGCGTTTGTGATATAGCTCTGTTAATTCAATCTCAGCTATGCTATAAGCTACACCTAAAAGCTTAGTATTTCGCTCTATATCTACTTTGGTATTTTCTACTGCCGCGCCTAGCGCTGTGTGCTTGATAGTGCGGTTTAACTCTTTATTTTCTATAAGGGCTAAATTTACCTTATGCTCTAAAAGCTTATTCCAGCCGTACTTTTGCTTCCAGCGATTTATCCTTGAAGAGCTAGAGCTTATACCCTTTGTAGTGAGTAGCTCGGCTAATTTACGCTCTGTTATAGGGGTGAAGTCATTTTCAAGCGTAGCTGAGTTAATCCAAATTTCATAAGCTATGCTAGCTTCTTCATTCATTCTTTGTGGGGGTGAGGCCTGTAGTGCCTGTAGCTCTTCAGGCTCATTTAATATCTCATCTCTTTTGTTAATCTTGCTAACGCCTACTAGATTGCCATATTCATCGTAGAAATTTACGATATCGTTTGCTTGTTTCATTATTCTCCTTTGCTGCTATTTGCTTAGCTTTGCTAGCTGCAAGGAAAAAACATAAAAAAACAACTAGCAAGGCTAAGCAAATAGCTAAAAATTAGCGGTAACACTTTGGTAACACTTATTTTCAAAAAGTGTTACCTTGGGCTAAGTGCCTTTTTATGGGTATTTGGTGGCTTAAGGTTTCTGTGGTAGGTAACACTTATTTTCAAAAAGTGTTACCTTAAGCAAATATAGGTAAAATAAGCATTTAAAGGCTTAAGAAAACTACTAGTTACACTTTTTTCCTATAATTGCTATAGAAAAAATTTTAAGTAAGAGAAAAAATATTTCTATAGCTATATAGAAAAAAAGTGTTATTCTGTTACCTAGCTCACGAAATGCCCTTAAATAGGGGCTTAGAAGTGGTAACACTTTTTTTCTTAAAGTGTTACAAAGTGTTACAAAGTGTTACCGCTCGATTTTATGGGGGTAGGATTATCAAAATCAGATAATCTTACTAAAATATCACTATAAAGCTTAAAAAGTAATTTAACAATATTAATTTAAATAACACGATGAATAAGAAAAACTTATAACCATCTCTAAGCCTTTTGGAATGGAGAAAAACAAAAGGCTTAGAGATGGTGAGCATTAAAGCTCATCACCATCTAAAAAGCTGCAAGGCTCAGACATATTCTCTATATCTAAATTCATATTATTTATAGTAACGCTAGTGATATCAAAATCAATATTGATTTCAATACCAGCAAAGCCACGCTCAACAGAGGCTAGACCGATTCTAGGTACTGAACTCTTTCTTAATATAACTTGAAACTCTATATTTGACATTGTGAGTTCATCTTTTAGCGTTTGAGTGAATTTGGTCTGGCTCATTGGCTTGTTGCCACGCTCTTTAGCAAATTCACAATATAATAGATATAGATATTTATTTGGCGTGAATCTCTCTTTATTTGGCTTTATAGCATCACGGATAAAGACTCTAGTAGGATTAACTTCATCTTTATACTCATCTAGTGATTGAAGCATCTTTTGCCCTTTGGTGAATTTGCCATTAGTTACTAGGCGCTCTAGGCCCTCAAGTGCTAGAGCGAAGATACCATCTAGCTCATCGCTAAAGCGCTCACTAAGCCCCCTAATCTTCTCATCATCTTTAATCTCTTTATCAAAGCCAATTAGTAGCATACGGCGAAATACGGCGTTATCTATATTGCTCTTTGGTTTGTCATTACCAGCAAAGGCAAATTTGGGTTTGTCCTCCGGCTTTAGGCTGTAGGGCTGCTGGTTTTTAGGGTTGATTTGTATCTGATCTCTTGGGGATACTAGGGCTTTTAGGTTGCTAAACTGCCCTTTATCAACGCCTAGTTTATCAATCTCACTACCGATATTTAGCATCTTATTAGCTAGGCCGTGAAGTTCGTGGCCTTCAAGTTGCTGAAGCTGGAGATTTGATACATTATCCTCGCCAAAAAAGTTTCTTAAAACGTCCAAAATCACGCTCTTGCCATTGCTACCACTCTTGCCATATAAGAATAAAAAGGATTCATAATCATGGCTAGGTAAAAAGCAGTAGCCTATAAACTCCATGAGAGTAAGCCTATCTTCATCATTCATGACTTGGCTTAAGAATTTTTCCCATTTTGGACACCCCGCCTGTGGGTTATAGTCAAAGTCAAGCATATTTGTAGCGTATAGCTTTTTGTTGTGATGCTGGCTAAAGACTATCTTGCCACTTTTGCTGATGATTATAGAGCCGTTTCTAAGGTTTATAACCCTTTTGTTGATAAGGCTAGGCTCACGCCTTTTGGCATCGATTAGCACACCTTGGCCACGGATATTGTCTATTAGCTCTGTGGCGGTGCGATCTGTAATCTTCTTTTTATCTACGCCACTAGCGCCCATCCAGTGATGAAGCAAAAACTTATAAATCTCTCTATCATCTACAAATGAGTAGAAGTTGCCATTCCAAAAGTATATCTGACCCTTATACTCGGCTATATCATAGCCTAGCTTGCGAATAGTTCTTACAAAGCTATCACACATATCAGCTAGATGAGTTTGATGGTAGTTGGTTCGCAAAATCTTTTGAAAATCGCAAATTTTATCAACTACCTTAGCCCACTGCTCTAAGTCTTTGTCAGCTTGTGGCGAGACAAAAAGCCTATTTTCTAGCATTGCGGATTTAACTTCAGCGGTGATATCTTTTAGCTCTTTGCTTTTAAATAGCTTGATGAAATAATCTATTTGATTATCATCTAGTTCGCCCTTAACGGGAATAATGTTTAGATAGTTGCCATCTTTGTCCGTTTGCATTATCTCTTTACATATATCACTAAAGGTTACCTTCTTAAACGGCTCTTTAAACTCTTTTAGGTCGCACTCATATAGCTCGCTTATCTCATCTATTAGGTCATTTGTGAGCTTAAATGAGCTATATATGAGTTTATCTATTATTCTTTCAGAGCTTGTGAATTTGGCTTGATTGGCTCCTAGATAATCGCTTATATCATATTTAGCTGGTGCAGCAGGGCAGAGCTTATAAAATAGGGTGATATATACAGATTTTGCTACGGCTTCAATCTCTTTATATCTAGCTATGGCGCTTGTATATCCAGCCTTATCATTGTCAAACCAGATATAGACGATTTTGTCTCTTAATAGCTCTTTGTGTTTTTGCCATGAGTTATTTACTCCACCGAGAGTCAAAGCGCATACCCCTAAGCTACATAGGTTTATAGCGTCCTTTTCGCCCTCGCAGATAACTACTATATCGCTATCAAACTCATGGTAAAAACCGATAGGGAATGGATAGGCACTAGCCCCACTAGCTCCTATCCATTTGCCTGGCATTAGCTCATTTGAGTAACACCGTGCCTCACTATCCCATTTGAATTTGGTTCTGTGTTTGATGTTTATAACTTCGCCTTGCTCATTGGATATTATTATCGCTACGCTATCATTTTGTGGGTCAAAGCCTATATATCTATCAAAGAGATAATCAAAATAATCAGTCTTGGCTATAAAGATATCAAAAGGCTCAGCTAAGGCGGTAAGGCTTTTGGCTTGTTGTAAGAAATTTGGAGCTATTTTGCTTAGTTTGGCTCTCACAATTTGGGCTTTTTGCTCGGCTTCTTGCTCTAGTTTGGCTCTAGCGGCTTCTTGCTCTTTTTGGAGTTTTATGAATGCTTCTTTTTTAGCTTCTAACTCTTCATCGCTTAGGCTCTCATCGTAATTAAATCCTATGAAATTTAGAGCGACTTTAGCGGCTTTGGCTGGAGAGAGCTTCTCATATAACTCTATAAATTTACCAGCGTCCCCACCAGTGCCACAGGCAAAGCAGTTGAAGAATGCAGAGCCATTTTTAAAGCTTATGCTACCGCTTGGGGTTTTATCTTCGCCGTGAAATGGGCAGTGGTATTTAAAATCTTTAAAGATTATGCCACGAGATGACATAAGCTCTCTTAGCTGCTCTTTGGAGTAGCTCCTTAGTAGTTCAAAGATATTATCTTGCATTATAAATCCTTCACATCAAATAAACTAGCGCTATCTATGTAGGTTTGCAGCGCAACTATTAGCTTTGTTGCCGTGTATTGATTTTTAAACTTAAATCTACGAAAAAGCGAATAGATGGTATGTTCGCTTTTGCCTAGATTAAGAGCGATGGCTCTAGCTAAGGCTCTCTCATTACCTGCGACGGCTAGGGCTTTGTAGTAGTAGTAAGTGGTCTTTTCATAAAGAGGATTACTAAAATCTAAAAGCACTAAGCCATCACAGCTAAATCTATCACTTCTGCCAAGTCTTTTGTCTGAGCTTTTAAGCTTTTGGAGGCTTAGCTTTGAGATGCCGTGAAATGCGGCGGCCTCATCTAAAGTAACAAAGGCACTCAAACTAAAACCTCCAAACGGGGCAATCAAGCTAGAAAAATCAATAGAAATTACAGGATGTGTGTGCCAAAGCTGGATTTAAAAACTGCTTGATTGCGATGTTAAATAACTTAAGTGATACCAGCAAATCACTTTAAGAAGCCGCCTGCAAGATTTGAAGGATTGGCGACTTTTTAAAGTGATTAATATATCAAAAAATAGAAAATTAATATAATTATATATTATTTATAATAGATTGTCAATAGTATTTAATATAATAATGATAAAAAAAAATATATTTTTGAATAAAAATAATATATTTACATTTTAAAATATTAGTGTTATAATATAAAATCAAATTAGGAATTAAAAATGCAAGATGACAAAGAATTAATTAAAGAGATGAAAGCTTTTTTTAAAGTAAATAGTCTTGAAGATATTGCGGAGAGATTAGGATATAGTAGAAATTCTGCTAATAACTGGCGTAATAATGGATTAAATAGTAGAGTTATAGCCAAATTTGAAAAAGCCAAAGCTGATAAAAAGAAGGATGATGAGGCCTTTGATGAGCTGTTTTTTGGTGGGGGGATAGGGGGGATATTAGTAAGATACGATAGAGAGGATAATACCCAGCATAACTACACTCTAAGCCCTGAGCTAGTAGATTTCATACTTCTTTATATAGATTATGGCAATAAAGCCTTACTAGAAAAATTCACTCAAGATTTAAAACAGATAGAAAACCTAATCAAATAATAAAATCCACGCATTTAAAATCACGAATTCACACTTTTATAATATAGCTTTATATTTAAAGGCTAAATTATGAAAAAGACAAAAAATAGACTATTTTTAATCGATGATGCATTCTCTAAACTTGAAAATCAAAAAGATAGATTTTTAGCTTGTGAAAGAGTTTATAACGCTACATATGATGATGCGCATCGCAGACGCTTAGCACCTCAGAGGTCAAATATAGTAGAGCGCTCTAGAATCTATGTCCCACTGGCTAAGACAAGTATAGATATACTACATAGTATATTTAAATCTAGCTTTTTAGGCTCGGGGTGTCCTATAGAGATAACAAGAATTGGCTATAATGATGATCACGATAGAGCATTAAGGGACGCACTAACAGCGGCGGTCAAGGCTAAATGGAGAGAGAATAAACACTTTATCGGCATTAGTAGGGCGGTGCTATCGGCTCTGTATCTACCGCTTGGGGTGGTGAGTGTGTACTGGGGTGATGGGGATATACAGACTAAGTTTATCCCTATAAATACAATCGCATTTGACCCATATGCTAGTGATATAAATGATGTGGAGTATATATGCTATAAATTTGCTAAGAGTAGAAATGATGTCAAGGCGAAGTTTAAAAGCGGATTTTACAAAAGTGATGATGAGTATGCTGTGCTAAAGGCTGGTAGGCGAATACTGATAAAAGAGATATATGAGAAAAACTGGGAGAGAGGTGGCTGGGACTTAACTAGCTATGCTAATGATATAGAGGTTAGAACGGCGTGGTTTAATCAGTTGCCGTTTTGCTATGGATATTGCTTTGAAAATATGCCAAGTGTGAGCAGAGATGATTTACTAAATGATGATTATATAGGGGTGTATGGCTCGTGTCTGCCTGAGCGGGTAAAGGAGCTACAACAAGAGTATAATATAAAGCGTAATCAAAAGATAGATTTGATAGAAAATGCTATAGACCCACAGTTTGCTATAAACAGCGAGGGCGGGATAGTAAATGCTAATGACTTGTTAGCCCGTAAAAAGGTGATACGGTGTAATCTAAGTGGCGATGGGGATATAAGCAAGGTAGTAGCGCCGCTGCTGCCTACTGGGTCAGTATATGATGTAACTACAGAGATAGAGATGATAAAGAGTGAGTATGAGATAGCAAGTGGAGTAAATAGCATAATGACTGGGGTAACAAGTGCGAGTGATAGAAGGAGTAATACAAGTCTTCAGACTATAAATGCTGCAAGTGGGGTAAGAGTAGAAAGTATGTTTCAATCCTTAGCCGCTACTATGCTACATGAGTATGCTAAAAAGTATGTAAAATTGCTATATAAAAATCTAGATGATGAGTATCTAATCAAGATAACTGAAAATCCGGATATTATAAATATCATTGGTAGTAAAGAAGAGAGAATGAGTAGTGATATAGACTTTGATATAAATGTGAATTTCGGCACTACTATAAGCAGCGATGTAGTAGTAAGTAAGATAAATACACTGCTAGGCACTCTAGCGCAACTTGGGCTAAATAATCCAAATTTGATAATGCCACTGATAAAAGAGATGAGCGTGGCGTTACTTGGAGAGAATGCGCCAGTATATCTAATAGATGAAGCGTTTAAAGAGCTACAAGCGCAGCAAGAACTAGCTATGGCTACACAGGCTATGAAAGGAGAGGCTATGGCTAATAATATGGGGTCGCAAAGTGATGCGGATAAAGAGGCGTTAATCGCTGGAATAATCTAATAAAAGGAGAGAAAATGGCAGGAAATATTTTAGGTGGGTTGATTGATTTTGGTAAAAATATCTTTAAGGATTTTAAGGCCACGGATTTTCTAAACGCTGGGGGTGAAATCTTAGGCGGGATAGGGCAGTATAAGGCGGCAAAATCTCAAGGGAAGATGGCTAGGGACGTCTTTAACTATAATAAAGCCTTAATGGAAGAGGAGCGGGCAAGACGTAAAAAAGCTGATGATGCTCTAGCAGCTGGATTTAGGGCTAGTGATTATGCTAAGGAGATTTGATATAGGGGTACCCTATTTTATGTTCTTTTAGCGGGGCAACAAGTCGCCCCTAAAGAACCAAATACTAAAGCCCCACTTCGTGGGGTACCCCTATTTATGGGGACTTTAGTGTTTGCTACTTTAGGCGTGGCTTTGCTACGCCGCTAAAAGTAGGTAAAAATAAAAGTGGGGCTTTAGGTGGGTCAAGGGAGTGTAACTCCCTGTCGCAAACGGCGACTTGTTGCCGTGCGAAGTTAAAATGGGGTACCCCACGAAGTGGGGCTTTAGTGTTTGCTACTTTAGCACGGACTTGTTCGTGCGTTAAAAGTAGGTAAAAATAAATAGGAGTAAAAATGGGATACTATGATAGAATGCTTAGAACTCTTCAAGCACCTAGCACAAATGGTGGGGTAGGCACTGGGCTAGGGCTAGCGGCAATTGGTCAAGCACTAAGCAATATAAGCAAGATTAGCGATGATAGGGCTAAGGCGATAGCGCAAGAAGATAGGGCTAACTGGGAGAGAGCTTATAAAGATAATGAGATGGCTATGGCGATAGAGCAAAATATACAAAATAGCGCTCAGCGAAAATTTGATAATGATATGGCGGTAAAAAAGCTAAATTTGGATGAGAAAAAGACAAAGGCGGAAATAGATAGTATAAATACTAAGGCAGCAATAGCAAGAGATGCGCATAATCTAGCAAGGCTAGATAACTATACATTGACTAGACTGCTACAAGACTTTATACAAAATGGTAATGTAAATAGTGGGTTATTTGCTCATTATAAGTTTGGGGTGCCAATTTTTGGTAGTATAAACAACATACCAGTTAAGCCAGTAAGTAAAGATGATATAGCAAATATAAAGATTGATTGATGGCTAAAATTTAGAAAAAATAGTGGTAAATTATCTGCTTTAAAGGAGTATTTATGGCAGAGATTTACACGGTTAGAAGTATCTTAGGCGATGAGAGCTTACAAAATTTAATTAATCAAGGCAAGAGTCAAGATGAGATAATAAGCATAGCTAAAGCTTATAAAGATGAAGCTATAAAAAGTGGGGATAAAGATGCTCTAAATAGAATGAATTTGGTCAGTCAGAAGCAAGGAAGGGCGGACTTTTTCACTAGGCTGGGTGATAAAATGGACGCTAATGGATATGAGACCATGGGGAGTATCGCTCGTGGTATAGATATATTAGCTAGTAAGGCAGCTGCGCCTATAGCAGGTCTGATGGGAGATAGTGATAAAGAGGCTCAAATTTTAGCTGATATGAAGCTAACACAATCAATTAATGAAGCTAAGAATTTAGATAAGATAGCAACTACCCCACGCACTCAAAGAGAGTATCAAATAGATAGCAATAACTTGCTAGGTAATGCGATAGGATCATATACTAAAGACTCAAAAACTTACGCTAGAAATCTAATAGAACAGGCTGAAAATAGTGGTTATACGGCTATGGATAGATTTAATATCGGTATGGCTACAACTGCAAACGCTACTAAATATGTGGTAAAATCATTTTTATACGGCGAAGATAGCAAGGAAGCTAACGATATAAAGGACGCTCAAAAGATACTGCAGGCTAGTCGTGATGCGTATGAGGCTAATAATCCTGATAAGTGGAATGTGGCTAACTTCGCTGGAGAGATGGTAACTGACCCACTAAATGCTGTGGGACTAGCTAAGGGATTTAAGGTAGCTAATACTGCTTTTAAAAAGGGGGCAAATGTAGCATTTGATTTAGCTCAGCTAGGAGCCATCGGTGGTATGGCTGGAGCTATAAGCGAGTATGGAAGCTATAAAGATAAAGATGAACAAAATGTAGCAGGTGCAGCGATGATGGGAGCTGGGGCTGGGGTGGCTCTTGGGGCTGGATTTATGGCGCTGGGGGCTGTGCTTAATAAGATAGCTAGTAGATTTGGTCAAAAATCCACACTAGAGCAAAACGCACAGATAGCCAAAGATGAAACAACTAAAGAGCTAGAAAAAGGCACTCCCCAAGATATAGATAAGAGACTACAAAAGATAAGTGATGATATAGAAGAGGCTTTTAGCGCTGATGAGAACGCAGAAAATATAGCTAGGCTTTTAGGGCAAGAGTATGATGATAATATAAATAAGGCGATAAAAGAGAGCCAAGAGGTATCAACTGCGATAGATAGTAGCGTGGCTAAATTTGCTAATGATAATCCAAAAGCTAGTGCTAGTGATATAGAGATATATATAAATAAAACTTACGCACCAAGCGAGAGTGAAAAAGAGCTAACACGCATAATAAATGATGATAAGCCTGTAACTCCACGAATGGCTGGGTATAGAGTGCTAGGAGTGCTACAAAAGAGTATGGAGTATAAAACACGCTTTGATCGTGATACTATTGTTAAGAGATTTAAAAATCACGGCTTTAGCGATGAGTTAGCCAATATCTTTGCTGATGCTTACATAGCTGATGATATAAGCGTGGCTAGGAGATATCTAGATAGCAAGGTAGCTAGTAATAGGCAAAAGAGCGTAGAAGATGGGCGTAATGAGTGGCTTAAGAACACTACAAAGAGCGATAAAGCTAAAACTCCAAAAAATCAAGATGAAATTTTAAAAGAGATAAGTAGCAATCAAACGCAATTTAAATTAATCGATGATAGCGATATGACAGCTGAATTAAAAAGTAGATTAGAAAATGATGGATATACCCTAGAGCGTGAGCCTGAAAGTGGAGTATGGGAGATTAGCAAGGCTATGCCAAACCAAGAGATAAAAGAGACCTTGGCTAAGCCAAAAGAGTTATATGGTAAATTTAGAAACAATGTTAAAAATATATTAAATAAGCTTATTGGCATTGATATAACCAATAAAAATGATGGCAGAATCGCCCAAGTATCTAAAACAAATATATCAAAAATGATAAGTGATAAAGCAATACAAAAGAGCTTAAATAATGGATTTAGTGCTAAAGAGCATTTTGAGGCGGTGGAGAGTGTCGAAGAATTGTATAAAAATGCTATATATAAAAGTAGCTCTGATGATATAAAAAATGGAGATAAAGCATTAAAAATACATAGATATGAAGCTGATTTCAAAGATAATGCTAAAGTGCTAATAACACTTAAAGAGAGTATAGATAAAAATCAAAATAGAATATATACTTTAGAAGTTGATGCGGTAGAATCTAAGTTAAGCACTAAGGCCCCCGAGAATAAACATAGTGCCTTAAATTCTGATGTAAAAGATTTTGATTCCAGCGTGGGCTCTGAAGCGTCTTTTATCACCACCGCCGATAGCGCTAACGATAAAACTATATCAAACAAAGACTTAAAAAGCACTGATGTGGTTAATGTAAGCGATGAAATTGGGATAAATTCAACTAAAGGTAATTTTAAATCCAACCCCTTAAGCACCCCGTACTCTGATGCGGGATTGGCAGTTAAAGCTCAGGACACCCGTGATGGGGTACGCCCAAACGCCAGTATTGCTAAAACCGATGACAAGACTATACCAAACCAAGACTTAAAAAGTACTGAGTTTGCTGAACTCACTTTTCAAGATAAAAAAGGTAAAGATCATATAATCACAAAAGAGATACAAAAAGAGTGGATAGATACTTTTGGATTAAAAAATTTAGATGATACATATATCCCTAAATTTAATAATGAGATTAAAAAAGCTTTAGGTAATAAAGAATTAAAATTACAAAAGGGAAGCTTATTAAAATTAGTATCTCAAGGTAGGCAAAAATTTATCCCAGAGATAAAAAGAGTATTAGATGATCCTGAGATAATTATTACAGATAAAAATGGCGAGATTATTTTAGCTAAACATTTAAAAGACAAAGATTATTTTGTTAATGTAAGCTTTGATAATGGAGAGTATCTCATAAGTATATCAAATGGTATAAAAGAGATTAATAACTTAAATAATAAAATTAAGCAAGGTGGAAGGATATTATATCAATCTCCAAACGCCAATTCTATCTCGCAAACGCTTTTACAGACTTCGCAATATTCAGCCAACAAGATTGATGTCGCCCCTGTTTCTACGCCCAAAAACGACTTAGACCGAACTCTAAGCAACAGATACGATAGTTCAAATTCTACCCCAAAAGAGATAAAAAGTCAAGGGTTAAATCTAAGCAGAGCTGAGCGAAGGGCGATGGGGATACAAGAGCCAAAGGGTAAAACACTAGTAATAGATGAAAAGGCGGTTAAGAGCGATGTAAGGGAGTTTGGAAGGTTGGCTCATCAAGTGGGGCTAGGATTTAAGAGTGCTAAAGAGGCTAAGGCTGTGATGGATAAGTGTGATAAGAGTAAATTTGATTGTGGGAGTTAGTGCCTATTTTTATGAAAATATTTTTATATTATTAATTTTAACTTCGCAGACTAGCAAAGCTAGTCTTTGCGACAGGGAGTTACACTCCCTTGACCCACCTAAAGCCCCGCAAGCGGGGTACCCCATTTATGGGGCTTTAGTGCGTTTCCAAAGTGCCAAACTTTGGTCGCAAAGCTGGGCTTCGCTCAGCTGCGAAATTAAAATAAAAAGGAAATTAACATGACAAAAGATAGTTATGAGCTTTTAGGGTTTATCATTAGTAAAGCAACTAATGGTTTGATGATATATAGTAGCGTTGATGGCGATAAAGGTCAAATCGATATGGGTGAGATAGGCGATGCTGTAGTAAAACTTAAAAACAAAAGAGAGTATAAGGTATTTTCTAAAGAGCAGTGGCTAGCAATGCCAAAAAGCGCTAAAGAGGCTACTAAAACAGCAAACAAAAAAGAGCCAGTATTAAACGAATTTGGGGAGCAAAACAGTGATTTAAAAGGAGAAAACGATGAGTCAGCAAACAGCTTGGTATGATGAGCCTTTAGATAATGAGCCAAATTTAGATGATGAGAAATCACCAAATATAGAGCAGAGCGAGCCACAAAAAGAGGTGGCAAAAGAGCCTGATCAAGATAGACTAAAACAGAGCGATACTCAAAAGCTTGAGCTTAGCAGTGAAGACCGCAGATTACTAGATGAAGCAGCGGCTAGGGAGAGATTTTCAAATGAGATAGCTATGGCTGAAAAGAGTGTGCCTGGGTTTGATCGTGGCAAAGTCCTTCATAAGCTAGAAGAGATAAACAAAAAAGACCCAGCTATGGCTGCTAATCTATTTAGCGCTCAAGGGCTAGAGCTTATATGGTATAAATATTTTGCTCATCAAGCAAATAGCGATAATGTGATGGATAGCCATAGAGCTAGAATGGAAAATTTCAACCCTAATGAAGCTATAGAAAAGATAAATAAAGGTGAGGCAAGCTCTGCTGATATGGTGGATTTTTACTCTCATCTTGGTGAGATTTGCCGTTAAATTTGATAGCGCTACAACTTTTGTGGCGCTTTTTTATTCTAATAATTTTAATACCCATTTTTACGAATTTATTATTTTAAAATCTTAATTACAAAAAGGCGGTAGAGTGTTTAGGTTTTGCTTGGAGTATAAACCTTCAAGCAATTTGTTTGGGAAAAAATACATTAAGGAGATTATTTATGATTAAAGCAGGTTTGATAGATAGTAGTGAGGCGTTTGGTAAAATCGCTGATTATGAATCTAGGATTTTAAAAGTTGGTAGAAATGAGACACCATTTCTAAGCTCGATTAGCTCTATGGCGCCAAGCAATAGAGATGGAAGCGTAGCTGCTGGGCATATGTGGTTTTATGATCAGTTGCCTGATGGCCTAGACTACCGTGATGCTAGTACAGCTAGTGCTGAGGGTGGTGCTATGAGTAGTGTAAGTCATTACACTGGTAAAAGGCTAGAAAATCACTACCAAATTCTAAAACAAGCCTTTGGGGTAACTGGGTCTGAAGCTGAGGCGATGAGGGTTAATGGTCAAAAGGTAATAGCTGCTCAAAGGGAGCAAGCCTTAATCCAGTTTAAAAAGACTTTAGAGAAAATTTTATTAAGTGAGCAAACAGCAGTAGCTAGAGTAAATACACCTGGGGCTAAAGTTGCTGGGAAGTGTGGTGGGCTAAAGAGCTTTGCTACAGCGGCTAATAAAATTAATGCTGGTCTTAAGGAACTGACTTGGGATACTATTAGAGAGCTTTTAAAAATAGGCTATCTAAATGGGTCGCCATATAGAATTTTAATGATGAATGATAAGCAAAAAGATAGGCTAGATGATATTATCTTTTCTAAAGCTCATGTAAGTGGCTTAAATACTTCACGCATTGATAACAATGTAACTCACATTGGAAATACAGCTTATGGCACAAATATCCAAGTAATGCTAAGTCCATATCTAAAAGATGATGAGATTATAGCACTTAAGCCTGATGATATAGTCAAGGTCAATTGGCGTCCAATGGCAGAAAAAAAGAGAGAGACAACTGATGATGCAGAGCTATATGAGATTATCAATGAATTTACTCTAAGGGTTTGTACTCCATATGCTTTTGCGTGGTTACATAATCTAAAGGTTTGAAAAAATGACAAAGGCGGAGTTTATCAAAAGGGCGGAATTTGCCTTAAAGGGTGATCATCCGCCGCCTGCAAGTAGTGATTTAATAGATAGTCTGATATATAGGGCGGCTGCTACAATCAGTGATGAGATAGAGCCACTGGAGTTAGTGGAGTGCGATAAGAGATTTTTTGAGGTGTATCGTCATATTGATGAGTATTATTTTATACGCAAATTTAAGATTTATGATGATAGCTTTGGCTATGATGATGAGAATTTAAACTCAGCTTTATTATATCTATTTTGCTTTAGCGTTAGTGCAGTAGCACAAAATCAAAGCTATTTTATATCTTTAGCTAGAAAAGCGATGATGGCTTATCAAGCCACCATTTATGATGGGTATGAGGTTAATGATTTACAAAAAGCTTTAAGCAGGTGGGGATATGCTAAGCCATATGTAGTAACAAAGGCTTTAAACGCTTATTATGCGTGGGATGAAGCGTTTTTGAGTGAGCTGGATTTTTATCTAAGTGATAATAGCAAGATTAGAGGGCTTAGTGTAGAGAAGTTTATACAGCACTTTATAGACTATCAAAATGGCGTAACTTCTAGCCAAAGAGCAGATATCAAAGATTTAGATAGAGTGATGAGTGAAAGGTTAAGATAATGGCAATTCAAAAAGCATTTACACAAATTTGTCAAGAGATTTTAGATAGATATGATAGCGTGCTAGATACTCATAATCTTAGCCAAAATATAAAGCGTGAGATACAAAGCGCTAAAAGTGAAGTACAAGCTAATAAAGACGCAGCCCAGCAAATCAAAACTCAAACCCAGCAGATAAAAACAGAGACTAATACTATCAAAACTCAAACTGAGCAAATTAAAACTCAGACTGAGCAGATAAAAACTCAAACCCAGCAAATCAAATCTCAAACTGAGCAGATAAAAACAGAGGCTCAGCAGATAAAGCTAGAGCTAGTAGCTAAAGCTAGGAACCTATCTGAGCTCATTGATGCTTTAGAGCAGATAAAGCAAAGTAATGGGGTTAGAGTTGATGAGATAATCCAAAGCCTAATATTATCTGATAAAGAGTTTTTAGTTAGGGCTATGGACGAGCTACTAAAAAGGGCTGAGTATAACCATAAGGTTGAAGAGATAAGGCAGCTTAGTGGGGCGATATCAGCAAAGCTTGAGGAGCTAAAGTATGGTATTTTAGATTTTGCTGATATAGTAGAGGATAGGCTAAGTAGTGCTGGTGAGCATTTGATTAAAAAATCTGATGAGCTAAAGCTAGAGGCTACTAGAGCTAGACACGAGATAGCTAGTAAAAAAGAAGAAGTATTAAATCTAGTGGAGAGTGAGCTAGGTAGGGCTAGTGATTACTTTGCTAGAGAGTTTAAGAGTGCTAATATCCATAAAATGGAGCTAGATGAGCGTAGCACTATAGCTAGAGATTTGATAAATGAGCTAAAAGGTGATGAGCTATGTGATGAGCTATACCTTGTGCGTGGTGAGAGTGCCTTAGGTAGGGCTAAGGTAGCTAGTGAGTTACTAGGGCTTAGTATAGCTACAGGGGCAGCTAAGGCTATAGGGCTTAGATATGAACGCCAAATTCCAAAGCTAGTAGCCTTGCAAGATGAGACTAAAGAGATTAAAGAACAAACTCAAAATAGATTAGATGAGCTAAACATACTACTAGAGGCTAGTAACGCAGCAGCTGCAACTAAACTAAAAGAGCTAGATGAATTAACTCTAGAAGCTCATAAGATGATTAAAAATAGTGAATTTGCTAACTTATTAGGAGTTGTATTGTGAAATTAGATGGATATAGTTTTAGTGGAGATAAGACCGTTAGCTTTAATAGCAATGCAGTAGTAAGCATAGGGCTATATAACGCCTTAGCCAGTCCAAAAGCAGTTACGATAGAAGTACTAGATGAGCTAGGCACATTAAAGGCGACTTTGTATCACGCAACGCTTGAAGGGTTTAAAGGGTATAACACTAAGATATTTGTAAGAAATGGTCAAAAGCTAAGAGTATCAGCTGATGCTGGTATAGGTGTGAATGTAGGAGTAATAAATGAAAGCTATGTAGCTAAAGGTGTCTTAACTACTGAGTATATAGCCTGCGTAGGTGATGGGGTTAAGAGCGAGTTTAGCTTAAATGGTATGAGTGTAAATAGCTTTAAAGAGCTTTGCATTATCTTTGATGGGGTTTATACTGCTGTTTTTGGTAAGGATTATACCCTAAGCGATGATGGTAGTGTAGTAAGGTTTAATAAAGCAGTAGCTAATGAGCTAGAGTTTGTAATGATAGTAACTAAGCAGGAGTGAGAATGAGACCAAAGAGTTATGATATAAGCCGTGGCGAGATAAATGGCGAGATTATCGGTGGGAAGCTGCGTCGTGGGGTTGTGAGCTTGCCTCCGATTTTAGAGGATAAAAGTAGCATATTTTGGGGATATGAGGGTGAGCTAGTAGTGCTAAAAAATAGTGGCGTGATATGCTTAGTCTTAGAAGATATAGCCAAGAATGATGCTAATACTATAGAAAATCTAAAAGCTAATAATAAGATAATGTATCTAAGTAGCTTTATAGGAAAGGATGAATAATGCCAAATAGTGTAATGATAATAGACCCAGCCTTAGCTGGTGGTGGTATAGGGCTAACCCCTACGCAAAATCAACCAACTACTACTAATTGCTGTGATGATAAACTAGATGAGCTAATAAGATATCTAAGCATATCAGTACCAGCAAAGCTTGAAGAGCTAACACTAAGGATAGATGCAGTAGCAGCTCACTGGCAAGAGGCTAGTAGGATAGGTAAAGAGGTGCATAACGCACTAATAAGCTCATTAAGTGCTAATCCATCTAGATTTTTAATAGGTGGTGTGGAGTATGATAACTTTGCTAAGCTAAATGAGAGACTTCAAGAGGTTGTCTCTAATACTTTAGATAAAGTAGAAGAGACTAAGCAGTTTATATTAGATGAAGTAAGTAAAGCAACTGTGTTTGATAATATTGAGATAGTGGAGTAGATATGGGAACTAGAAAATTTGAAAAACTAATTCTTAGCAGTGCTAAGAGTAAAGATGATATAGTAGCTGAGGCACTGGCCCAAATAAGAAAGTACGAAGCTAAAGACCCAGCAAATGACTATATATGTAGCGTAATACACGCATATGATAATGGGGATAACGCTGGAGACCAATACATTGTAATCAATGAAAAGCTAAGAGTAGAGTATGGGCTAAAGAGTAATGCAGTAGCTAGCTCACACTATAGCAGTGCTGATATAAAGGCTATGATAGATGCAGTAGATGCTAAGATACCTCTAGACCCAGCTAAAGAGGCTTTGCTAAAAGAGGTAGAAGCTATAGAAGCTGATATAAGAGCTAAGGAAGCACAGCTACCACCAAAAGAAAAAGAGCTAAGAAACCTAAAACAACAAAAGGCTACTATAGAACAAGAGATAGCAGACCTAAATTCTTTAATAGCACAGGCTAGGGCTGAGGGTAGAAGCACTACAGTACTAGAAGCTTCAAAGGCTCAAAGAGAAGCAGACCTAGCTGCTAAAAATAGGCAGATATCTACACTAGAGGGGCAGATAAATGAGATTAAAAGACAGATACCTTTGCTAAAAGAACAAGCCAAAAACAAGCAAACTCAGCAAGAGGCTATAAAAAGCCCTGAGCTAGCTACTAAGGCTTATGTAGATGGGATAAATACTACGCTAACTAGGAGTATAAATACTAAGGCTAATGCTAATGCCGTAGTAACTTTAACTGGTAATCAAACAGTTGCTGGGGTTAAAACTTTTTCTAGCCCTGTAGTAGTGCCAAACGCTACAGCAAATACTCACGCAGTTAATTTGGCTCAACTAAATACCAAAGCAAATTGGGGTGCTATAGTGGCTCTAACTGGCAATCAAACTATAGCTGGAATTAAAACTTTTAGCAGTCCTATAATAGTACCAAATGCTACAGATAATACTCACGCAGTTAATTTAGCCCAACTTAACACCAAAGCCAATGCTAATGCTACGGTTAATTTAACTGGTAATCAGACAATTGCTGGTAATAAAACCCTAAGTGGAACTACGACACTAGCAGCTACAGTCATAAATGGAGCTACGCAGCTAAAAGGTGCAGTAACTGCTACAGGGGCTATAACTAGCAGTGGGAATGTAACCTTTAACACTGGTCAAGTAACCTTTAATAATAAAGCTCCTATATCAACTGTAGCACCTACAGCAGCTAATCATTTAGTCACTAAAGATTATGTAGATAAAAAAGCTAAAGCATATATTATAGAAACATATAATAATACTTCTACTGGGTCGTGGTATAGAGTTTGGAGTGATAAATGGTGTGAGCAAGGTGGTTTTGCACCTAATACAACTATTCGCCATGACACTGTTACTTTGTTAAAGCCTTATAAAGATACTAAATATTGTATATACACATCACATATGGGTGGTAAATGGGAGGCATGGTGGGCATCTGATGAGACAATTACAGATGTTACAACTAATTCTTTTAAAATGAATACTCAAAAAAATAATACTGCAACTTGCCGAAACTGGAAAACTTGCGGGTATATTGCATAAAGGAGATAAAAATGGAAATTAAAGCAGTTTTAAAAAAACCTTACACTGATGAAGAAAGAATAGAGTTTATTGTAAATAATAACCACTCAAATGGTTGGCAAATAAATGAAACTGATACCGAGTTACAAGCTTTAGGTCGTAATGATTTAGAAATAGCTAAAAGTAATAAATTAGATGAACTCTCAAGTATTAAGGCTACAAAGCTTTTAACGCTAAATTATGGTGGCAATGAGTATCAAATAGATAGCGATAGCAAGATAAATATAAGTGGTAAAATAAGCCAAATTCTACTAGCTGCCTCTAGTGGGCAAGATACTGGGGCTATAAACTGGATTACTAAAGATAATAAGGTAGTAAGCTTTAGCAAGGAAGAATTTATGGCTTTTGGTGTAGCTGTGGCAACTCATACTGAGATGATATTATTTAAGCACGACCAGCTAAGAACTGCTGTAAATAACGCTACTAACATTGATGAGATAAAAGCTATAGAGTGGGTGGATTAAGCCTTAGTGAGTGTTACTAAAAAGTATAGGAATATTATGGTGCTGATGATTAAGATAGAAGCAGTTATGATGGGTATCATTTGGTATCCTTTATATCTTTTTGCTTTTGTTTTATCTTTAGGCAAACTATGATAAATAAGATTAGCAATAAAGGTATTAAGCAGCTAATTAGGATTAGCTTCTATTTTGACTTCGCAGACGAACGAAGTCCGTCTTTGCGACAAGCCCCATCGGCTTGACCCCGCACTAAAGCCCCGCAAGCGGGGTACCCCATTTATGGGGCTTTAGGGGTTTTGAAAGGGCGTAGCCCTTCATCGCAAAGCTGGGCTTTGCTCAGCTGCGAAGTCAAAAGTAGTTTATCTAATTCAGCCATATTTTTACCTTTTGCTAATTGTATAAAAAATCAGTTTAAATAATTATAAAGGAGGTTAAATGAATAGAGCAGTAGTCCAGCCAATAGATAAAGATAAATTCAGAGTATATAATACTTTTTCATATCAAGGGGTTTATATTCCTAAAGGCTTTGTAACTAATGGGGCTAATATCCCTAGGCTTTTTTGGAGCCTTTTCCCACCAAATTCGCCTGAATACCTTAGTGCTGTGGTGATACACGACTATATGTGTGCTAATGTGAGTGAGTATGGGTATGAGATGGCTGATAGATACTTCTATGACGCTATGATTGATATAGGTGTGGCTAAATGGAAAGCTAAGCTATTTTACTTTTGGGTGAAGTGGTATCATAGATTTAAAGTGTTTAAAAATAGGTAGAATGGTCACATTCCAAATTTTCGCCACAAAACAACCATTTAAGGTTGTTTTCATATTGCGAAAATTTTGTTTGGTTCTTTAGGGGCGACTTGTTGCCCCGTTAAAAGAACATAAAAATAATTAGGAGGTAATAATGATAACACAAAGAGTATTAGTAGTCATAAATGACCGTGATTTACAAATGAGCAAAGAAAATCTAATAAACTCTGTAATTAAGGTATTAAATGATAAACATAACGCAGATATAGAAAAAACATATATCGCTGAAGTATTTAATACTAAAACTAAGGAGACCTTTTGGGTAGTTGATGATGCTCTAAAGGCTATGCTAAGATTAGATACAAATGTACTAGAGAATAACTACGCTACAAAGGATATGCTAAAAGGCGTTGTAGCTGGTGGGTCAGTAGAGTTAAATGGTAGTGGTATGAGCCAGCAGCAAATCCAAACCCTAATCTCTCAAGCACTCATTAATAAAGTAGATAGAGCCGAAGTATATAGCAAAGATGAAGTAGATGAGGCTTTAACTAATCTAGCTACTAAAGATGAAGTAAATGCTAAGCTAGATAGTTCTACATATACTACTGATAAGGCTACATTTGCTACTAAAGATGAGCTAGGGACTAAGGCTAATAGCTCAGAGTTAGCCCAATATACTACTAAAGATGAGCTAAGTACCTTAGTATATACTAAAAGTGAAGTAGATGAGAAGGTAGCTACAATCTCTAGTAGCAGTGTTAATTTAGATGGATATGTAAGAGAGGAGGCTTTAGCTAATCTAGCTACTAAAGATGAAGTAAATTCTAAGCTAGATAGCTCTACATATACTACTGATAAGGCTACATTTGCTACTAAAGATGAGCTAGGGGCTAAAGCTAATAACTCAGAATTAGCAAATCTAGCTACAAAAGATGAGCTAAATAATCTAGCAACCAAAGAAGAATTAAATACTAAAGCTAATATCTCAGAGCTAGAGAGCTTAGCTACTAAAGCAGAATTAGCTAATCTAGCTACTAAAGAGGAATTGCAAGAGGCTATTACTAGCATTCCTACAGGTGGTGGCTCACTAGATGCCAATGAGCTACAAACAGCTATAACCTCCAATGAAACCATCACTAATCTAAGTAGCGTAGTAGCAAATCTAGCCTCAAATATGCAAGGAGCTACATACGCTCAAGTAGCTGCGATGCTAAACTATAGCTCTAGTGGGGCTAGCTTGCCAAAAAGCCTTGCTATATACTCAGACTATAGCCTAAAAGAACGCAGTGGTGATACAGTAGTTAAGATAAAGATTAAAGAGTGTATAAATGATAGCTATGCAACACTAAGTGAGCTAAAGCTTTATGGTAGCGATGGTAAGCAATATGTAATGCATAGCTATACCGATAGCTCACTAACTAGTGCTAAGCTAGTCTATAAAGCCAAAGATGATGGAGTAATCCCTGAGCTAAGTGGTGTGAGTGCTACAAGTAGTGAGTGGAGCAAGGGCGAAGATGAGATAGAAGTGGATATAAAGGCAACATCAGCATTTAGTGCCTTTAATGCGTATAGAATAGGTGCTAGATTTAGCAGTAGTAGTGGCTGGTGTAGTGCTGGTAGTGCTGCAAATAAAGATGAAGTAACTATAACTATTAAAGATTTTACCCCAGCTAAGCTAGAGATAAGAACAGGATATGCTAATAATACGCATTTGATTACTAAATCTAGCTTTGTAGTTAGTGCTGGGGAGCTTTACTCTGAGGAGCTAGCAGCTAATGAAGGCGATAAGAGTAGGGTTATATCATTAGACTTTAATAAGATGAACTTAAATCTAAATGGTGATAAGTATGTAGAGTTAGCTAAGGCTTGGAATATAGTACCATCACAGTATGAGCCTAACTATACTATAGGTAAATTATTAGACTTAATAGGAGAAGTAAGTGGTGATAAGCCATTTAAATTCACTCTAAAAGGTATAGCAATACATACTGATAGCTATGGTACTGGTATAACTAATGTTGAGTTTTTCAACCCTGAGGGTGCTAGGCTATATCCTAAATATGTTCAAGTAACTAGTGGCGATAATGTAGCTACATTTATCCTAACTAAAAATGAGAGTGAAAAAACTGAAGTAGCTAATACTATCCCAGCTGATTATGACTATAAAGCTGCTAATGAGTATAAGGTAATAGCTAAGAGAATATCGCCTCAATATGGTGGAAATTATCTATTTGAAAAGATGATGTTCTATACAGCTGCTGGTGGGTATAATAATGAGTATCTCACAGGTAGTGGGGTTGTCCATTTAGAATTTGAGTGTAGCTTTGTCCCAGCTAAGGTGCAGTATATCCAAAGCCCATATGGACACGGAAAGGCTACTGGGTATGATATCTTAATAGATGATGCTGTGGTATCAACTGTAATGTATGCTGGTGGGAGCTATGACTATGAGACGCACGACCTAGCTAATGTTAAGTTTAGAGTACCAAAAGAGGCCACGCAGTGATTTGGGGCTATGGTATTATGGGGCTAATCTTAGCCCTACTATGGTGGCAAAATGGTAGCTTACAAGATGAGCTAAAAGAGCAACACACTATAAATAAGATGGCTATTAATGCTAATGAAAGGTGGGAAGCTGAAATATCTAAGCTAAATAGCGAATTTGCTAAGGGGCTAGAGACCCTAAGTGAATTAAAAAGCAAAAAGGAGGTAGAAAGAGTGTATGTCAAGGAGCGTTCAAGTAATACAAATAGCTGTATTGATGCTATTAATGCTGTTTATGAGCGGTTGTGGGAGCGTGAGAATAACAGAACCACAAGCAACGCCAAAAGCTCATATACCAATGAGCCTATATCAGCCAAGTAAGCCTGACTTTAGCAAAAGGGCTAAGAGCCAAAAAGAGGCTAGTGATATGGTATGGGAGCTATATCTATATATTATGGAGTTAAACTATGGAATGGAAGCGTTAAATGATGGAAAATGAAGTTTTAAAAATGGTTGAGAGCGGTGGTATCATCGCTCTTTTGACAGCTGGTGTGTTTCTTCTTTTTAAGACATCTAAAACGCTCTATGAAGGTAGAATTCAAGATTTAAGAGAGAGCAAACTAAATAGACAGCAATTAGACCTAGTAGGCGATAAGATAGATGCAGCTATAAGTGAGATAAAATCTAGCAAAGAAGCTATTGTAACAGAATTGCAAAAGCAACATTTAGTAAGCGAGAGCAACTCTACCAACCAATTAGCTATGATTAGAATGCTAGAGCAATTAGCAAATACTAAGCTTGATAAGATAGAAAATGATTTAATCGAAGTGAAAAACAGCACTAGAGATACTCAATCTATTTTACAAAATATCAGGGCAGCTAGTGCAGCTAGAAGACAAGAGAATAACATAAAACTAAGAGATTAAGGAGGGTAAGATGAGTTTAAGTAAAGATGGATTAAATGAGCTTATAAATGAGCTTAAAAGAGAAGAAGGTTTTAGAGCGAGTATATATCAATGCTCAGAGGGAGTGGATACTATAGGCTATGGGTTTAATGTGGCCTATCTAACTAAAGATGAAATAGCTCTAAATGATGGTGTTATAGAGCCAATGAGCGAAGAAGTAGCTACTCAAATTTTAAATCGTAAAGTTAAAAAGCTTATAAAAAGTGTAGATGAAGTTTATAGCTGGATAGATAATCTTCCTGAAGTGGTAAAAATAGGAATTTACGATATGATTTATCAGCTTGGTATCAAAGGCTTTGGTAGCTTTGTAAATACGCAAAAGTATCTAAAGCTTTTAGATTATCCTAAGGCTATAGAGAATATCAAAAACTCTAAATGGGCTAAGCAAACCCCAAGGAGAGCTAATAATCTTATTAAGAGATTAGAAAGGGCTAGGGGATGACTATAAAAGCTTTTTATGAGTGCTGATATATATCGCCTAAGTTGTATTCTATAGCGTGGATATAAAAGCAATTATTATCAATAGTGCCAAATATCCTGCTATCTCCAGCTCTAATTATAAAAATTTGTGAGTCTTGTTTGGTAAAAAAATGCTTAATTTTGTCATTACTCCATCTCCATTTATCAATGTCGCACTTTTCGCAACCACCGATAGATTGTTCTTTTTTGGTGTGGATAAGCTCGTGTGGTTTGTTCTCTCTTATATACATAAGAGTTCTTACTATTTTTTGAACCTTTAAGTTCTCTTTGAAAATATATGATGAGCTAGTAGGTAAGCCAAATTTACAATCATCTATAATCCTTGTAAAGCTAATATCAAGGTTTTTAGGGTTATTCTCTTTTAAATTTGTATTATAATTTTTGTTAGTGGTCTCTTTTATTCTCATTTTTCAACCAGTGGTGTAAAAAAGCTTTTTAAGCTCTCAGTCGTGATTTCATTATTTTGACCTTTTTCATATACACTAAGCCACGGCATTTCCGTGTGCGTTTTATCTCTTAATCCATAGGCTGAATATTTATTGTAAATCTTTAATACTTCGCTTATTAGCTCAGTTTGCTGTGGATGAAGATTAAGGGCACCTATTTGCTCATCATTCATCGCTTCATCTTGTAGTTTTTCATCAGTTAGATTTTTCGCCCATCTATAAACCGATGGCACAACCGGTCCGTGTAGCCACGCTTCTATTTTATCCTTAAATAAAGGTGCGTTAAACATAGCCAAATGGTAGCCTTGAATATAATAAAGCAACTTTAAAAGCTTTAATCTACTTGTATATTCTATAAACTCATCATCACTGTTTTTTAATAAAGCTAAAGCTAATTTAGCGGTATCTATGGCTGATATAGTTGTCATCTCTATTCTCCTTAATACTTAAAATTTATCAAAAATAAGCTTTAAATTTGCTTTTATTAGCTTAAACCGCACAAAAAATATAAAATGGCTTAATTTTAGGTAAATTTGAACCTAGGCTTTATTAGTTATTTTTATCTAATAAAAGCCTATCTAAATACTCTCCCCACCACTGCATAACTTTACGCATATACTCTATCTGCTTTGAGCGGTTATATACTGCTCTTACGCTATTTTTATCTTGATGGGCTAGGCAACGCTCTATTATTTCGCTACTTTGTTTATGTGCTTCTAAATTTTCGTGAGCTAATGTGCTAAACATAGCTCTAAATCCGTGAGAGACAAGCTCATCTTTAGTGTATCCCATACGCCTTAAAGCGGTATTTAGCGTATTTTCGCTTAATGGTCTTAGATCGCTTTTTAAACTCTTAAATAGATATCCGCCCCAGCCTTGAAGCTCTTTATATTCGTTTAAAATTCTTACCAAACTTGTGCTTAATGGCAGCTCAAATTCACGCTTCATCTTCATTTTATTAGCTGGTATTGTCCAAATTTTATTCTTTAAATCTATCTCATCCCAGTGAGCAGACCTAGCGTTAAATGGCCGCACTGCGCTATAAATTGCTAATTTTAGAGCGTATTTAGTCGCTATATATCCATTATACTCATCTATAGCTATCATCAAAGCTTTTATATCTCTATCTTTTGTTAGAGTAGGGTAGTTTTGC
The DNA here is from genome assembly GCF_002138935.1 of Campylobacter sp. P091. NCBI lineage: Bacteria > Pseudomonadati > Campylobacterota > Epsilonproteobacteria > Campylobacterales > Campylobacteraceae > Campylobacter > Campylobacter sp. P091. The sequence goes on along the minus strand of NZ_MJKZ01000005.1, from coordinate 7,282 downwards.
TTACTAACTGATTTAAATGTATATTTATAGTTTATATCAGTTGTGATATTTCTTGTGATGTGATTAGCGGATTTATAGACTTGAGAGATTAGGTTAAAGAGCCTTTTTGGCGTATCAGAGCCATTTTCAAACTCTTTTATAGCCTCTATTATATCAAGCGTTGTTATCTTACTTATATCCATATTTAGCAGTTTTTTAGGCTTTTGTAGCAAAATTCTATCACGCTTTATACTACTTGGCGCTAGCGTGGCACTCTTAATCTCTAGTAATCTATCAGCCAAATCCCCAAATGTAACGCCACTATTTTTTAAGCTCTCGCCAGATTTTAAGCGACTTAGCATATCAAATGCTATCTCTTTTGCCCTATTTAGGCTAATATCCCCATACTCGCCTATAGCTAGGCGTATTTTATTAGCTTTATTTTCAAATTCAAAATATTTATTTCCACTTGGCATAACTCTAACCATCAATCCGCAGTAGCTACAGCTTTTGCGATATATCTTATCTGTTGGCTTTAGTGATTTTAGCTCTTTATCTGTCATTGGCTTTTTATGCATTTTTTACTCCAAAATAAATTTACTTACAATTTTGTAGATTTTGAGCAATTGTAAGTAAAGTTGTAAGTAAAGTTTATTAAAAATAGTTAAACAAAATAAAATAAAACTAATTAAAAAGAGTATAAAAAAATGTGTTAAATCCCGATAAATAGGGGTTTTGTAAAAATAAACGAAAATAAATAAAAAGGGATAAAAAAATAAAAATGGTGGAGGTGTGCGGGATCGAACCGCAGTCCAAAAATAACAAACCCACAGCCTCTACATGCTTAGCAGAAGTGAAAATTTCACCCAGCCGTGCTCACTTCCCAAAACAACTAGCCAAGCTAAGACTAAATTTCACCTTACTACTCGTCAAATAGCAAAGCTACACTATCTAAGATTACTCGCTGATTTAGCTAGATAGTATCGCCAAATAGCAAGGCTCAACTGAACTTACGCAGCTTTAGCGTAAGCAGGAGCGAATTTAACGTTGTTTGCGTTTAATTTTATTTAGGCTTTTTAAGCTATGCCCAAAGCTGCATGCCACCGTGACCTCACTACTCCTGTCGAAGCCAAGTCACCCCCATAAAAAGGCAATTATAATACTCAAATTTGTCTTAAAATTTAATTAAATATCTCATTAGGGATAGCGATGATTTTGGGATTTAGAATTCTTAAATATATCTCGTCATTTTCTATATCATCTAAATAGCCTTGCATCTGATCAGCTACTAAAAGTAGCCAGTCAATAAGCTCATTTGAAGCAGTCGCGCCTGTTCCACGCTTAGATTTTAGTTTTGCTGTGATATCTTCAGCCAGCGTAGTTAGTTTGACTACTGGGGTTAGTTCTAAGTATTGGCTTGCAGTTTTGATATTGTGAAAAATTCTATTAAGCTCATAGCTACTAGCATCAAATTTATCATTCCTACCCAAATTTACAATGAGCTTATCGAGTAATCCATTCATCACGCCAAAGTGTGTTAAATAGTCCTCGATAATGTCTAGATCGTAATCTGCTTCTAGCTCTTTTAATAAACCCATCATTTACTCTTTGATTTTTTGCCAAATTGTAACAAAATTTAGGTTAAATTTAGTAAAATATTTCAAAAAATTAAAGGAAAAGCGTGAAAAAAATAAAAATCACTGATTTAATCGCTAAGAAAAATAGAGAAAAAATCGTTATGATAACAGCCTATGATGCTTTGTTTGCTCGGCTTTTTGATGATTATGCTGATATGATTTTAGTAGGCGATAGCTTAAATATGAGTTTTGGCGGTGCTAATGAGACCTTAGGGATAAGTGTTGATGAGATGATATATCACGCAAGAGCCGTTCAAAGGGGTGCTAAAAGGGCTTTTTTGGTGGTGGATATGCCTTTTGGCTCTACTATAACGCCAGAAATTAGTTTGAAAAATGCTGTGAAAATTTACAAAAATACTCTTTGTGATGCTGTGAAAATAGAAGGCTCAAAAGAGATAGCGCCTACAATAAAATTACTAGATCAAAATGGAATCGCTGTGATCGCTCACATAGGTTTAAAGCCTCAACTCTCACGCCAAGAAGGGGGATATAGAGTCGCTGGCAAGGATGATAAAGAGGCAAAATCCATCCTTGAAGATGCTTTGGCCTTAGAGTCTGCTGGGGCGAAAATGGTCTTAATAGAAGGCGTCCCAAGTGATCTAGCCAAAGAGATAACAAAAGCTCTTAAAGTGCCTACTATCGGGATTGGGGCTGGTGCTAGCTGTGATGGGCAGGTGCTTGTGTGGAGTGATGCGTTTGGGTTTTATGATGAGTTTAGGCCTAAATTTGTTAAAAGATATATGGATGGGGCGAATTTGATTCGTGAAGCGATGAAAAATTACGCTGATGAAGTAAGAAATATTAAATTCCCAAGTAGTCAATATGAATATACCAAATAACAAAATAGTAGATATCAGGTTGCCTAGCGAGTGGCTGGAATTTGGGATTTTAGAGGGGTCGCATTTGATAACTTATGCGAATTTAAGTGGCAAGGTAAATCCGCTATTTGTAAGCTCTGTAGAGAATATTTTTAAAAAAGATGATGAATTCTATCTAATGTGCGCTACGGCAACTCGCTCTAAAGAGGCTTTAAAGCTCTTGCAAAAGCATGGATTTAAGGCAGTTAAGGAGATTAGGGGCGGGGCGTATTATTATGAAAAAATGGGTGCGAAATTTGATAAATTTGATTTGTAGGACTAGGATTTGGATAGGATTGTAGAGATTGAGAGAGTTAGCTTTGATGCTGAATATGAAGTGAGCTTAAGGCCTTTAAATTTTGATGAGTATATTGGTCAAGATAAGATTAAGGCGAATTTAGAGGTTTTTATCGCAGCGGCTAAAAAGCGTGGTGAGTGCCTAGATCACGCCTTGTTTTATGGGCCACCAGGACTTGGCAAGACAACTTTAGCTCATATAATTGCTTCTAAGATGAACGCAAATATCAAGATAACATCAGCGCCAATGATAGAAAAAAGTGGAGATTTAGCAGCTATTTTGACAAATTTAGAAGAAGGTGATGTGCTATTTATAGATGAAATTCACCGCCTAAGCCCAGCTATTGAAGAGGTGCTTTACTCGGCTATGGAGGATTTTCGCTTGGATATTATCATAGGTAGTGGGCCAGCGGCTCAAACTATTAAGATCGATATACCTAAATTTACGCTAATAGGCGCTACGACTAGAGCAGGGATGATCTCAGCTCCACTTCGTGATCGCTTTGGGATGCAATTTAGATTACAATTTTATAACGCTGATGAGTTAGCTCAAATCATCTCTTTAGCGGCTAATAAACTAGGTAAATTGGCTAGCAAAGAGGCTAGTTTAGAGATAGCAAGGCGTAGTCGTGGGACGCCTAGAATCGCTCTTAGGTTGCTTAGGCGAATTCGTGATTTTGCTGAAGTTGCTGATGAGAGCAAAATTAGCCACGAAAGAGCTAAAATAGCGCTTGATAGCTTAGGGGTAAATGAGCTTGGATTTGATGAGATGGATCTAAAATATCTAAATATTTTAGCTTATTCTACTCGTGCGCTTGGGCTTTCTACTATAGCTGCAGCATTAAGCGAAGATGAGGGGACTATAGAGGATGTTATAGAGCCGTATCTACTAAGTAATGGATATATCCAAAGGACAGCTAAAGGCAGAATTCTAAGCGATCAAACTTATAAAATGTTTGGTAAAAAACCACCAGTACATATAATGAGTGAGTCTGAAAAAGGGCTTTTTGATCAGTAGGTTGATTTAAGAGTTTAAAGCAATTAAAATGGGGAAATTTAAATTAGATAAAACCACTCTTAAGCTTGTTGGAATTTGGGATTATAAAGCACCAAAATCCCAACTAAAAGAGTTAAAAAAACTAAAAATAGATAAGCTAGATTTAGAAAATTTAGAGCATATTGATTATGCGATGGCAATTTTTATCTCAAAAAATTTTGGAGATTTTAAGCTGATTAATTCAAATGATAAATTTGATAAAATCTTTGCTTTAGTACGTGATAATGATATTTTAGGGCTAAAAATTTATAAACCAAGCAGTATAAATTCACTTGAGAAAATTGGCAAAATATTTATTGATATACGGCTAAATATTATTAATTTTTGTATATTTTTGGGTAAGTTTTTATTTTCACTTTTAGATGGGATTAAAAAACCTACTAAAATTCGGTTTGCTGAATTATCTAATCATATAGTTAGCGCTGGTTTTGGGGCTATAGGAATTGTAGGGCTTACAAGTTTTTTAATTGGAGTAGTGTTGGCCTATCAAGGGGCAAGTATGCTTAGCCAGTTTGGAGCTAGTATTTATGTAGTTGATATTATGGGTATTATGACGCTGCGTGAGGTTGGGCCGCTTATTGCTGCGATTGTGATTGCTGGACGCTCTGCATCTAGCTATACAGCGCAAATTGGAGTTATGAAAATAACTGAGGAGATTGAAGCGATGAATACAATGGGCTTTGATCCATTTAAATTTATTGTTATGCCTAGGATTATGGCACTGATAATTGCAGTACCACTAGTAGTATTTTTGGCTAATGCTATTAGTATTTTTGCTCAGATGATTGTATGTAAAATTTATTTAGATTTTAGCTTTTATGAGTATTTACAAAGATTTAAAGAGAGTGTAGAATTACGGCATTTTTTTGTTGGAATGCTTAAGACGCCATTTTTTGGTGCAATGATAGGGCTGATTGGGTGTATGAGAGGATTTGAAGTTAGTGGGAGTACTAGTAGCGTAGGTGAGCTAACTACTAAAAGCGTGGTAAATGCGATATTTTGGATTATTGCTTTAGATGCGTTATTTTCAGTGATTTATACAGAGCTTAAAATATGATAGTTTGTAAAGATATAGTAACTACATATGGTGGCAAAGTAATACATGAAGGAGCAAATTTTCATATAAAAAGCGGTGAAATTTACGGCCTTTTAGGTGGATCTGGAAGTGGTAAAACTACACTACTTAAAACTATGATATTTTTAAAAAAACCAGCTAGTGGTAGTGTAAAAATTGGCGGCGTTGATATCTGGAGAGCCACACAAGAAGAACAACAAAATATTAAGCTGCAAATGGGTGTTATGTTCCAGTTTGGTGCACTTTTTAGCAATATGAGCGTATTAGATAATATTGCAATTATGTTAAAAGAGTATAGCAAATTTGACTCAAGCGACATTGATGAGATTGCTAAAATGTGGTTAATAAAAGTTGGTCTTAAGCCAAACGCAATGAGTCTATATCCTAGCGAGTTAAGCGGTGGAATGAAAAAAAGAGTAGCTTTAGCTCGTGCTTTAGCACTTAGTCCTAAAGTTTTATTTTTAGATGAGCCAAATTCCGGTCTAGATCCTATCAGTGCTAGAGCAATGGATAGACTAGTATGTGAGCTGCGTGATAGCTTAGGTATTACTGTAGTAATGGTGACTCACGATGTGGATAGTATATTTAATATTTTGGATAGGTTTTTGATAGTTGATAATAAAAAAATCGCTTTTGAAGGGGATTTAAAACAGGCTTTAGCATTTAAAGATAATCCCCTAAAAGATCTATTTTTGATGAGGTAGGAGATGGAAAATAAAAATTCATATTTTATAGCTGGACTATTTTTTTGCTTAGTTGTAGGGTTTATTGGAATATTTTTATTATTTATGCAAGGATATAATAGCAAGGAAACAAGGGATTATTATATAGTTACAAAAGAGCTGCCAAATGGGATTAAAAAAGATGGCGAGGTACGATTTATAGGTGTGCCAGTAGGGCATATAAGAGATATATATTTTAGCGATCCACACTCAGCAACGATTGAGATTTGGCTTAGTATAGATGATAATTTGCCTATTAAAACTGATAGTCAAGCTATTGTAGAACGCTCAGGTATTAGTGGAATTGCTTATATAAATATTACTAAAGGTAGCGATACGGCTAGAATTTTTAATAAAAATGAAAGAGCTCAAATTAGCTTAGGTGAGGGTTTATTGGATAAAATAGGCTCAAGAACGGCAAATTTAACTGTAAGTTTAGATAAAATTGCTAGCAAAATCGATGAAGCCTTAAGGCAAGAAAATTTAGATAAATTGCTAAATTCAATCAATAAAATAAATTCGCTAATGAATGTTATCGCAAGCGATAAGAATTTGGATAAAATCGATGTAATTATCGATAATTTATATATTGTTTCTCAAGATTTAAAGAGTGCTAATCTAGATAGACTCGCAGCTAATTTAGATAAGAGTATTAGCGATATAAATACTGCATGGAACAATATCGATGAGCGTATAAGTAGTGGCCAGATCGATTTTAAAACTATGCTAGCGCCAACTATTAAGTCCGTTCAGCAAAGCATAGATGAACTAAATGATTTAGCAGAACAAATAAAAAATAATTTAAATAATTTGGAGGATAACCCTTATGAATTTTTCTTTAAAAGTAGAGATTAAAAGCACTATTTTAGCAGTGATTTTTGGCGTATTGATGTCTGGATGTTTAGCCAAGGATGCTCCAAAATTAAGCTATTATGAGTTGGGATATAATAACGATAGCAATGCAACTCAAATTTGCGATAGAAGAGCTGATTTGATGCTAAATTTAGCCTATATCAAAGTACAAGATGGTTACAATAGTCGTGATATTATTACAAAAGATGGTATAAATGTATCAAAAATGAATAATGCAAAATATATCGCTAGCCCCAAAGATATGTTAAAAAAAGCACTGGTATTATATTTAAATAGCAATTGCCATTTAAAATTGAGCAGTGATGCAAGTTTGCAAATGGGATTAAATATTACTGAAATGAGTATTCAACCAAGATATGCATTTATTCAGATTGCACTAGAACTAAGCCAAAATGGAAAAGTAATATCAAATGAGATAATTAGTGCTAAAAAAAGTTTTGATGGTTTAAATGATGCTACGAGTAGTGAAAATATTGCAATGAATGCTATGAATTTGGCACTAGAAAATGCTTTATGGCAAATTCATCAAGCAGCATTAAGGTATAGATAAATGCTGTGATCACCCTAGCACAACCCAATCTTGCTAGGGTGAATCCAATGCTAAAACCTAACATTATCTATAAACCAAAAACTCTCAAATTCACTCTTATCCCATAGTCAACCCATTAACCTCCCCCAAAACCCACAAATTTAATCACACCCCCATAATATTTTAATATCTCATCCAATCCAATCTAAATTCCACTCTAAAAATTATAAAATCACTTAGCCTAAATCTATAATAT